>JAEUAF010000722.1 GCA_019695485.1 Sorangium sp. | reverse complement strand
CCGGCCGCTTCCGATGCGTCAGTTGTGCCAGTTGGAGAATCGGAATCCGTCCCACAAGAGGCCGCGGCGCTCGCAACGCCGGCAAGCCAAGCGGTACGAATCAGCCAACTCTGCATGCAAAAGGGCTCGGTGCGAAACGCCATGACACCGAACGCTATCGCATCTTTTGCCCCCCCGACGAGCGCTAAACGCTCAGCCCGGGCCAGCGCGCGGGCTCGTTCCAAAAGCCGGGCTCACGGCTCCCGTAGTAGTTTGAAAGGACCCGGTCCATGACTTCGGACGTGCGCGCAGCGCTCGCGCCGGTGCTGGGGCACGTGCCGCGCCCGAGGAGACTGTCGACGACGCTTTGAATCAACGGCTGCTGGATGTGCGGTGGATTCGGCACAGCGTACGCTTCGACGCCGGACGGGGTTTCGTGTTCGACGTCGGTGTCCCCGAAGGTGGAGAAACGCAGCACGCCCGCGCTTCCAGCGATGGTAATGAGATCTTCACGCTTCGCGCTTGCAAAGTTCCATTTCCCAGTGCCGCGCGCGCCCGCCGATGTGGTGAAGCTAAGTTCGACGAAGTCCTCGACGTCGCACAGCTTGGCTACGTTCCTGCCCTGCCCACGCACGTCGCACAGCGGACCGAACAGGAAATCGAGCAGGTCCAGGCTATGGCTGGCCAAGTCGAGGAACAGGCCTCCTCCTGAATGTCGCGCATCGAAGCGCCAGGGCAGCCGCGATCGATCGAGCCCGACGCGAGCAGCGCTCGCATAGCGTACATCGACGCTACGAATCGTACCGAGGCGACCCGCGTCGAGGAGCCGCTTCACGAGTAGAAAGCGCTCGAGCCCGCGGCGGTAGTAAGCGACGAAGAGTGGCAGCTGGGCTTGCTCGAACGCTTCGAGCATCTGGCGGCACTCCGCGTAGCAGCGCGCCATCGGCTTCTCCACGTAGGCGGGCTTGCCAGCGGCCGCCACCTGCAGCGCTAACTCCAAGTGATTTCCGGGCGGTGTGGCGATATATACGGCCGTGACATTGGGGTCCCAAATCAACTGCTCAGCAGTGTCGCAGTGAGTGCCGACGCCGTGTCTCTGCGCGAAATCCGCGACCAGCCTGGCGTCACGCCGCATCACGGCGACGAGCTCGCTGCCGCGAGCACTCTGGAGCGCCGGGCCGCTCTTCACTTCGCAAACATTGCCGCAACCGAGAATTCCCCAGCGAACGCTCATTTACGGAGCGTAGGGCGGAAGCACGCGCGAAAACAAGGCAACGCCGGGGCGACCCGGTTCGCGAACGGGCCGCGCGCATCAATGCTCACCCCCAACAGAGTCCGCGCGAGCCGGAAATGGCCCACCCCTCCCCAACAAAAAGAGTTCTGACCCACGAACCTCACGCCACGCCACTCTTGTAGGAAGACGGGCACCCGCGCGCATGTGGGTCGCCCGCTCCACGAACCCAGGAGGTGCCTCGTGCGTCGCGAAATGTCTTGTTCGGCTCTGTTTCTTGCAGCATTTGGGGTCGCGTGCGGGGGCGGCAACATCACATCGAAAGCCAGCGCGGGCACGAGCGCGAGCGCCACCGGTGGCAGTGGCGCGAACGGAGGCCTGGCGACCGGCGGAAGTGTCACGGCGAGCGGCGGGCTACCCGGCGCGAACGGTGGAGCAAACGCGGCCGGCGGAGCCGGGACGGGGGGCAGCGCAACGACTGGCGGCTCAGCAGTAAACGGCGGCGCGGCCAACGGAGGGACCCCCAATGCAGCGGGTGGCTCGCCCAGCGGGGGCGCAGCCACGGCAGCGGGTGGGGCCGCGGTCAGTGCGAGCGGGGGCAGCACGGGCCCGACGATGGTGACCTGCCCGCAAGCCGCAAACCCCTACGCGGTGAGCGCGGTTGAGCTCGACGCCGGCTTGGTGCCGCACGTCGTCAGTCAGGGTTTCAACACGAGCCTCTTCGCCCAAGTGCCCGTCGCCGTCAACGCTACGACAGGCGATGTGTTCGTCGGCTTCACGCGCGACGTGGGCGGCGTCCTGTCCGCGGTCATCGTGCCAGGCACGAGCGGCGCTGGTACGCCAGTTGTCACGATTGCGAGCGCCGCGCTCGGCGGATTCGGGGTCACCAACAACGGCTTCGGCGCGCTGATCTTCGACCCCAACGAAAGCGTCGACGATCGCACCTGGGCCGCCGTATCCCGCTTCGATACGAGCGGGCAGCAGCTCTTCACGACGGACCTGTTTCGTTCGGCAAACCTGACCGATGCGAACACGAAGGGCGCGCCTGACACCAGCCGATTCGCGTACATCGCGAGCGCCGATCAACTAGTCGCGTACTTCGGCCACACGGAAATGATCCAAGGCGTGCGACATCAGGGCGGCTACCTCGCTACCGTGGACGCCGCCGGCAAACAAACACTCGTCAGTGGTTGGTGGGGCAGCCACAATCTGGATCAGCGCTTGATGGTGAGCGGCGCGCAGACGGCCCTGCTCGGACTCGGTGACGCTTACCCGAAGGGGATCTTCTTCGCGTTCCTGGGAAATAAGCCGCAAACGCACGTGATCTACACGCTGGCCGGTAACGGACAGGGCACGACCAATGGGCAGCTCGGCGGGATGGTCGATTTGGACGACGTCGTCGCAGTTCCGTTCGTAACCAACGACTCGATTTCCCAAACTCTCACGCCTGGCGATTGGCCGAACATCGATCAGACGATCGCCGACCAAATCAGCACGGCGGCCGCCAACGGCAACAAACTGGGTCTGATCCTGGTGCCGAAGAGCGGCACGCTGCCGAGCGGGGATCTCGTGCCGGTTTGGCTCGACGCTTCGCTCCCCAGCGGCGCCCACATCGAACGCCTCAAATCGGCGCGCTACGGCAGCGGGGGCCTGATGCTGCTCGCCTGGGCCGAGGTGAGCGGCACCGGTCGCAACGCCACGCGCAGCTATTTCACGATGATTGTCGACCGGACGGGTGCGATCTGCCAGCCGAAAACTGCGCTTGCGACCGGCAACGCCTTCACCGCCGGCGACGATTTCGTGCGTCGTCCGGACGGCAGTCTGGTGTGGGCGAACATCACGAGCAACCGCGTTGCAGTGGTCACGCTGACACCGGGTTGATGCCTGAAGTCAGGCCACGGCCGACCCTCCAACTCGCAGGATGCGCCGTTCAAGAGTGTGACTGCTACAAGTACGTCTTTGCCGTGACGGGCGCGACCGATCCAGACCCGGCTACCTGCCAAGCTACTTTGCGGGATTTGCGACAGACTCGGGCGCTGACGGCGCACCGCGAACTTCAGCTGCGACAAGACGAGAAGCGCTCCCTGTACACCGCTGGCGTGACGCCGAGCTGCTCAGAGAACGCCCGCCACATCGTGCTCAGGTTGCCGAGCCCCGTTCGCGCGCTGATGTCTTTCAACGGCAGCGGCGTCTCTGCGAGTAGGCGCTTGGCTTCGTCCACGCGGAGCCGGCGCACAATTTCGGCCGGCGACTCCTGCAAATGCTCCCGGCAAAAGCGGCTCAGCGTGCGCGGGCTCATGCCAATGCCGGCCGCAATGCGCGCCACGGGCAGCGGTTGTTCCAGGTGTTCGAGCACGAACGTGGAGATGTCACGCAAGCGCGGTGGCTCCTTCTCTTGCCGTCGAAGCGCAGAGCTAAATTGCGGCTGATTCCCGGAGCGCCGCAGGAAGAGCACCATTCGCTTGGCGACAGCCATCGCCAGCGCGTGCCCGTGGTGCTCTTCGACCAGCGCCAGCGTGAGATCCACCCCCGCCGAGAGGCCTGCCGAAGTCCACACCTGTTTGTCTTGCACGAAGATGCCTTCTTCGACGACCTGAGCCGCTGGAAACCGCGAGCGAAGTTCGGCAACGTGCTGCCAATGCGTCGTGGCGCGGCGCCCATCCAAAACGCCCGCCTCGCCCAACACGAACGCACCCGTGCAGATCGATACCAGCGTGGGGATCCGCTCTCGATGGCGACGCAGCCAAGGAACGAGCGTGGCCTCCCCTTCGGGGAGCGGTGTGCGCGGCGAACCACCCGCCACGATCACGATGTCGGGGAGCGTGCTGCTGGTCTTGGGCAGCGAGCGAATTCCGCCCACCACAATGCCATGCCCAGTCGTCACGGCAGGACTGCGCGGGCCAACCAACTGGAGCTCGTACGCCGTGCGACCGAGCACGTCGTTAGTGTGACCGAGCACCTCCCAGGGGCCGCCGATATTGAGCAGCCCTGTGTTGGGAACCACGAGAAACCAGACGCTTCGCGACCTTTGGCGCATGAAGCAGTGTGGCAAGCTTGGCCTAAAATGCAATATCACTGTCCTTTAGGCCACTAAGCTTCCGCGCTACTCGACGGGCATGATCAAAATCGGCATCAACGGCTTCGGGCGCATCGGCAAAATGGTGTTTCGCAGAGCGTTGCAGCGGGACGACGTGGAGGTCGTGGCGGTCAATGACCTCGTCGAGCTTCCGCACCTCGCCTACCTCCTCAAGCACGATTCGGTCCACGGCAAGCTCCCCAACGACGTACTCGTCAAGGATGGCGCTCTGTTCGTCGACGGACGGCCCATTCGCGCCACGCAGGTCACGGAGCCCGCGGCCTGCGCGTGGGATCAAGTGGCCGTCGACGTGGTGATCGAAGCGACGGGCGTCTTTTTGACGAAAGACAAAACCCTGCCCCATCTCCAGGCCGGGGCGAAGCGCGTGGTCATCTCCGCGCCCACCAAAGACGACACCAAGATGTTCGTGTACGGCGTGAACACCGACCAATACGCGGGCGAAAGCATCATTTCTGCGGCGTCATGCACGACCAATTGCCTCGCCCCAGTCGCAAAAGTGCTCGACGAGGCCTTCGGCATCCAACGCGGTCTGATGACGACCATCCACGCCACTACGGCGACGCAAAAGGTGGTTGACGGAGTATCGCGCAAGGATTGGCGTTTCGGACGCGGCATCCTCGAAAATATCATTCCGTCATCGACCGGCGCCGCGCAAGCCGTCAGCAAGGTGCTGCCAAAGCTCAAAGGCAAGCTCACGGGTATGTCATTTCGCGTGCCAGTGTCGGACGTGTCGGTGGTCGATCTGACCTGCGAGCTTGGGCGCGAAGCGAGCTATGAGGCCATCTGCGCAGCTATGAAGCGGGCATCCGAGGGACCCCTCAATGGCGTCCTGGGCTACACGGACGAAGAGCTGGTTTCGACGGACGTCCGCGGCGAATCGTGCACCTCGATCTTCGACGCCAAGGCGGGCATCCAGCTCGACCCGACGTTCGTCAAGTTGGTCGCCTGGTACGATAACGAATGGGGCTATTCGAGCAAATTGCTCGATCTGGCGGTTCTGATGACGACTCACTGACTGCACAGGAAGCACTTTCGCCAGGGCGCGCTGCCTGCGGAAGCCGGACGGAGCCGCCGACCAAGCCCGTTACCGACGGCCGATGCGGCCTGAGCAGCCAAAACCGGCGTTTGGCGCTCAAAAGCACGCGCGCACGCTTGAGTGGTTCGCGCCCGCACACTCCGGGGTAGCCTAGCCCTACTCGATTCGAGATCACCCCTGCCGAGGGGGCTAGGCGCCGCGATGACCCAGACTCCCGACCTCCTGACCGTGCTCGGCGCCGCAGTGGCGACCCTGACCACTGATACCATCTTCGTCATTGATGCGGAAACGCTGCGCGTCGTCCACGCCAATGCCGCATTCAGTCGAGTGTTCGGCTACAGCGTCGAGGAGGCCGCGTCGTTGTCCATGTACGACCTGATCGCGAGCGAGCGGGAGGTAGTCGAGGAGAACCTCGCCTGGCTCGTTGCCAGCGGAGAATTGACGCTCGGGGTCCGCCCCTATCGACGCAAGGATGGCGGCGTGGTCGAACTCGACTCGAGGGTTGGAACCACGGTCGTGAATGGACGAACGCTCTACTGTGTGGTTTCACGCGACGCCACGGGCAGCCGCGAGGCGGAGCGCTCGCTGCGCGAAAGCGAACAGCGCTTTCACGCGCTCGCCGAGGCCGCCTTCGAGGGCATCGCGTTCACGGAGCGCGGCCACGTAGTGGACGGCAATCAGCGCCTAGCGGAGTTGCTGGGGGCGCCGCTCTCGGAGGTGATCGGGCGTCCGGTTCTCGATTTCGTAGCGACCGAGTCTCGCGACAAAGTCGAGCGCCACTTCCGAACGGGCCGGGGCGAGCCCTACAGTCACGACTTGATCCGCGTCGACGGGCGCGTGATCCCGGTCGAAGTACAGGCGAAGTCGATCCGGGTGGCGGAGCGCGAGATCCGGGTCACCGCCATCCGCGACATCTCGGTACGCCGAAATCTCGAGGAGCAGCTGCGCTTGGCCCAACGCATGGAGAGCGTGGGGCGTTTAGCGGGCGGGGTCGCCCACGATTTCAACAACATCTTGACGGTGATCCTGTCCCTAGTCGACATCTTGAGCTCCCGCCCGCAGAACGAGTCGGACCTCGAAGACCTGCAGGAGATAGGGCGGGCCGCCGAGCGCGCCGCCCAACTGACAGGACAGCTTCTCGCGTTTGCTCGCAAGCAAATCGTAGAACCGAAGCTGCTCGACCTGAACGATCTCGTGCGCGACATCGACAAGATGCTGCGGCGCTTGATCGGGGAAGACATCGAGCTCGTTCTCGCCTGCGCGCCAAAGCTTGGGCGTGTGCGGGCAGATCCTGGCCAGATCGGACAGGTCCTGATGAACCTTGCCGTCAACGCACGTGACGCAATGCCCGCGGGCGGCACGCTCACACTCGAGACCGGCGCTGTCGTGCTGGGCGAGGACTATGTCGCGAACCACCCCGACTCGCGACCTGGCGAACATGTCGTTCTGAGCGTGAGCGACACCGGAGCCGGAATGGACCGAGCCACCCTGGCTCGCGTTTTCGAGCCGTTCTTTTCGACCAAGGAGGCGGGCAAGGGCACCGGGCTCGGGCTCGCGGTCTGCTACGGAATCGTCAAACAGAGTGGCGGCTCGATCTGGGCGTATAGCGAACCGGGACGAGGCACGACGTTCAAGATCTACCTCCCCACCGTAGATGGAGAGGCGGAAACCGAGGACCAAGGCCCAGCGCCAGCCAGTCGCGCCGGCGTCGAATCGGTGCTGCTCGTGGAGGATGACGACATGGTGCGAAGCGTCGCCTTACGGGTATTGTCGGCGCAGGGGTATCGAGTGAGCTCTGCCGCCAACGGCGCACAGGCCATCGCCCTATTCACCGAGCTTGGTGGGAAAGTGGACCTGCTCGTGACTGACGTCGTCATGCCGCAGATGAGCGGCAAGGCGCTGGCGGATGAGCTACTTCGCCAACGACCCACACTCAAGGTCCTCTACACCTCCGGGTACACCGAGAATACGATCGTCCACCAGGGCATCGTCGACCCTGGCATCCACTTCTTGGAGAAACCTTACGTCCCCGCCGAGCTCGCGCGACGCGTGCGACGCATCCTCGACGGCGTTTCAGCCCAGGTCGCCCGGCAACCAGAGTGATGTAGGACCATCGCTTCGCGATCGCCAAGTCGCCAAGCTGGTTGCGGCGCATTACGCCACCCAGCCGTAGCTCATCAATCGCCGGGGAGCAGCGCCAGCGCATTGGCGCTGGCAGCGTGAACGCTTGACTGTGTGCGATTGGAACTAGCGAGTCGGACGCTTCTCGCCGTGTCTCGCACAGCCGCGAGTGGGACAAATGTCCCGGCGAGCGACGCGCGTTCTGCGCTTTGTATGCGCCAGCCCTTCACTTCGCAGCCTGCGTGTCCGTTGCCTCGCGCTCGGAGGAGTAGTCGCACGCATGTCGCAAAATCGGTTCGCTCAAACGCTGTTTGCTGTTTTGGTTGCCAGTCTGTCCGCGCTTAGCGGGTGTAGTGACGAGCCCGGTAATGTGAGCCCGACCAGCGGTGGAGCCGCGGGACGCGCGAGTGCAACCAGCGGCGGCAAGCGTGCCACCGGCGGCGGCGGCGGCATGGCCGGCACGGCGGCGACGACCGTGTGCCCACCCGGCACGGCGGGCGCGGGCTGCAAAGCATGCGCGGTGGGAACCTTTTGCGCGGGCGGCGACGCGCCCGCGGTGCCCTGCAAGGCAGGCACCTTCGACCACGACGCCGACCCCAAGACCGAGTGCGAACCGTGGACTGATTGCAGCGCCGGCAGTTTCGTGAGCGCCGCGGGCACAGCGACCAAAGATCGAATCTGCGCCGCCTGCGACGACGGAACCTTCTCCACGGACCAAAACGCCGCCAGCTGTCGCAGCTTTACGAGCTGCGCCGCTGGCACGCACGTGAAGGCCGATGGCACGGCAACCAGCGACCGCAGCTGCGCGGGCTGCGCGTCCGGCACCTTCTCACTTTCGGCCAATCTGGCGACTTGCTCGGCCTGGACCACCTGCGACCCAGGGACACACTCGAGCAACACGCCATCGGCCACCAAGGACCGCACTTGCAAGCGCTGCGAGACGGACACCTTCAGCACGGAAGCGAACGTCGCCAAGTGCGTCGCTCAGACCGCCTGCGAGCCTGGCACGGTCCAGAGCGCGGCGGGCACCGCCTCTTCCCCGCCTAGCTGTGACCCCTGCCAGGCGGGCAGCTGGTGCGCAGGCGGCACGGCCGCGGCCGCAGCTTGCGAAGCCGGGACCTGGGACGACGACCACAATGCGGCCACCCCGTGCGTCGCCAAGACCATGTGCGTCGCCGGAAGCATCGTCGTAAGCGAAGGCGACGCCACGACCGATCGCACCTGCGCGGACTGCGCGACCGGCACCTTCAGCACGAGCTCCAACACCACGGCATGCAGCGTCTGGACCGCTTGCATCCCGGGACAGTACGTGAGCGCGCCCGGCTCGGCCACGAACGATCGACTGTGTGCGGCGTGCGCGACCGGACAATTTAGCATTGCCTCGAACGCGGGCTCGTGTTCCGCGTGGACGAACTGCGCCGCGGGCTCGGCCGTGAGCACCCCGGGTTCGGACCAAGCGGATCGGGCCTGCACGGCGTGTGCAGCGGGCACGTTCAGCACGTCCGCGAATCAGTCTGCGTGCAGTCCCTACCAGAATTGCGTGGCCGGTCAGCGCGTGAGCCAAGCCGGAACGAGCACCACCGATCGCCAGTGCGTGAGTTGTGGCGCCGGAACCTTTAGCGGCTCATCGAATGCCACCGCTTGTGAGACGTGGTCGACTTGTGATCTCGGAAGCTACGTGACCAATTCACCCTCCGCCAGCGCGGACCGCGCCTGCGCGGCGTGCGCGCCCGGCACCTACGCGGCGAGCGCGAATCTGTCGGCCTGCGTCGCCCAAGACAAGTGCGCGGCCGGCACTGAAATGACCGCGTCGGGCAGCGCGAGCTCCCCCGCTGTTTGCACGGCTTGCGAGGCGGGCACCTGGTGCGCCGGCGATACGGCGGCAAAGGTCGCCTGCGCGGCGGGCACCTGGGATCACGATAGCAGCGCCGCCACCGCCTGCGTCGCGAAGACGATCTGCGGCGCAGGCCAATTCGTGCTTAGTGACGGCAGCGCCACGACTGACCGCGTCTGTTCGCCGTGCGCAAACGGAAGCTTCAGCAGCGGAAGCAACGCGACGGCGTGCACGCCTTGGACGAACTGCATGGCCGGCGAAGCGGTGAGCGCCGCTGGGACCAGCAGCACGGACCGCCAGTGTGCCGCGTGCGGGGCCGGAACATTCAGCACTAGCGCGAATGCGCCGAGCTGCGATGCCTTCCGCAACTGCGTCGCGGGAGAATCCGTGGTGAGCGCTGGCACGCAAAGCGCCGATCGCACATGCGCGGCGTGTGCCAGTGGCAGCTTTAGCGGATCCATCAACGCGGAGGCCTGCACTACCTGGACGAACTGTGCGGCCGGCAGCTACGTCTCCAACACGCCGTCCGCGCTGCTCGACCGCGTGTGTTTGCCCTGCGCCCCCGACACCTATACCGCGAGCGCCAATCTCTCGAGCTGCCTGGCGCAGGGCACCTGCGCGGCAGGTACGGAGATGACCGCCCCTGGCACCTCCATGTCGCCACCAACTTGCAGCGCCTGCGCGGCGGGCAACTACTGCGCGGGTAACACCGCGGCCAAGGTCGCGTGCGGCGGGAGCACCTGGGACGACGACGCGAACTCGAGCACGGCCTGCGCGGCCAAGACGACCTGCGTACCAGGCCAGTTTGTCGGGAGCACCGGCAGCGCAACGATGAACCAGACCTGCACGGCGTGCCCGACCAGCAGCTACAGCACGACCAGCAATTCGAGCAGCTGCAGCGCATGGACCAACTGCCAGCCCGGCAACTTCGTGAGCCAAGCAGGCACGGCGACGAGCAACCGCGTGTGCAGCGCTTGCCCGAGCGGGCAGACGAGCACAACCGTCAATGCTAGCACGTGTTTCCCTCAAACGGCCGTCGTGAGCTGCGCAGCGCGCACCCCCAACCAGTGCTGCGCCGGCGAGGACGACTCGTGCAGCGTCTCCGGCTCCAACTGCTACTGCGACGCGGCATGCGTTGGTTTCGGGGATTGCTGCTCGGACTATTGCGCGACCTGCGGCGGCTGCTGAGTCGCTGACACTAAAGAGAGCAGCTGGCGCCGCGGCGGAGCAATCCCCCGCGGCGTCGTTGCGTTTGTGGCGCAGCACTCTTCTCAAATCGGTCGCAGCGTTCTCTCATTTTCGCCAGCACGACGACCCGCGCGGACCGCGAGCGCTAGGAGCGTCGACGCAAAGGGCTGCGCCCCTGTTCAAACTTTGTCCGCATCGCGCAATCTCTCAGTTATTTCGCCGTGACTGAGCCGCCTCACGGAGCCGGCGGACACTCCCAAGACCTGAAACGGAGGAAGTCTAGCCAATGTCGAAACGGTTCCGCCACCTCACACCAGCAGTCCTACAAGTTGTAAGCATATTGCTGGCGGCCTCATCGAGTTTCGCGGGTTGGGGGGCGTCCAATAAAGACTACGGCGGCAGCCTCAACATGCAGCTCTACACGCCGAGCCAAGTTGCCGCGTCGCCCGCGATCCTGGTCGCCATTCACTACTGCACGGGAACCGCGAACAGCACACATGGGTGGTTCGACTCAGCCGCCGACAAGAACGGCTTTTACATCATCGCTCCAGACGCCGGTAAGCAGTGCTTCGACTCGAGCGCCACCCGCGCGGGTGACAGGGCCGACATCGTCAAGATGGTGCAGTACGTGCTCACCCAGAAAAACGCAGACAAGAACCGAGTCTTCTCGGCTGGATTGTCGTCTGGCGGGTGCATGACCAATACACTCCTAGCCATCTACCCGGATGTGTTCGCCGGGGGCTCGGCGATGCCGGGATTTCCCGCCGGAGCCTGGCCCGCGGGCGACATCACGTGTACGAAATGCGGTTCGACGCCGCCCAACAACACGGCCAAGCAATGGGGCGACATGGCTCGCAACGCGTTTTCCTACAGCGGCGTCCGTCCCTGCGTAGAGGAGTGGGTCGGCGGCGGCGACGAATACAACTTCAACGGCTGGCTCCCCTCCGTGGCCGCGCAGTTTACGGATCTCATGGGTCTAGGCAGCGGCACATCGGGAACAGGCGCTCCGAGCGGCTGGACACGCACCGTGTACAGAGACAGCTCCGGAGCGGTGAGGCTCGAGACGAACCTCGGTCCAGCGAGCCAGAAGCATGATCTTTCGAGCGCTGGCCTGTTCGGTTACGTCATTAGCTTCCTCGGCTTGGACAAGCCGACTGGCTCGTGCGGCACCAGTAGCGTGGGCGGCGCGACGGGCAGCGGAGGCGCGATCGGCAGCGGCGGCAACGCGAATGCCGGCGGCAAGGCAGCGGGTGGCACGGCGTCGGGCGGCGGCAACGCTGCGGGCGGCACCTCGTCGAGCACGGGTGGCAAGGCCGCTTCTGGCGCCTCATCGAGCGGCGGGAGCTCGACTGCCGGCGCTTCGAGCGGCGGCGCCAGCGTTTCGAGCGGCGGCGCGAGCAGTGCAAACGGCGGCAGCGCGAACGGCGGTGT
>JAEUAF010000550.1 GCA_019695485.1 Sorangium sp. | reverse complement strand
CGGCCCGTTTCCTTTTCCGCCACCCTTCTTTTCCTGCGGGTTGCGGAGGGCCGGAATCGGGCCGGTGCGTGGGCCGTGGGGTTGTGGTACGTCCGGCCGCATGGAGATTGGAGCCCAAAAAGAGCCCGGATGCACCAGCTGCGGAGGCTCGGGCGAAATCCCGACCGATTTCGGCCCCACGGACTGTCCAGACTGCGGCGGCGCCGGATTCCTGCCACCTAAGAACGCCCTGGTCGAGTGGCGCTCGCGGGATATCGAGCGGGCGGTTGGCGCCGGGATCCACCCGGCACCTGTCGATATCCGCTGGCTGCTCGCCGAGCTGCGTTCGGCACGCCGAGCGCTCAGCGAGGTCGTCGCACTGGCTCACGACGTGTCCGACGACGACGCCATCGCGATGAAGATCCGCATCGTTGCAAGTCGCGCGCTGGGACTCTGAGTCCAGCTTGCCCAGGGTGATTGCCGATCCCCGAGAGGCGCCCCGCGTATGCAAGCCGACCCGGTAACTCTGTTCGTGTACGATCTGCTGCTGGCGGGCGAACGTGAGCACGAACTCCTCAATGGCGCCGCGTTCCTGGGTGTCGCGCGCACGCGCGCCGAGTGCACGTTGGTCGACTTGGGTTTCTTCCCGGCGCTCTTGTTGGGCGGAGACGTGAGCGTGGTCGGCGAGCTCTATCGCATCGACAAGAAGACGCGCTTCGAGCTCGACGTGAAACGCCAGTGCCCGGTCTTGTTCCAGCGCGTGAACGTCACGTTGGAAGACGGCTCCGTCGCGGAGACCTACGTGATGCGCGAAGAGCAAGTACGCGGCAAGCGTCGCTTGAAGCAGGGCAGCTGGCGCGATCGCTTTCTACCCCGCCCGCGCACGATGCCGACGAGCCCGCTGATTGAGGCGCTGAAGAAGCGCTAGAGCGCCGCAAGTGACATGCGGTGCCCTCGCGTCGGCTAGCTTTGACTCAGGCGATCGAGCGGGCGATCGAAGAGCAGCTCGTGGGCGTCGTGAAGCGCGCGCAGTTGTTGTGAGGCGAACGGGCGCTCCGCGAGCGCGGAGAGCAGCGCGGGTTCGTCGAGTGTCGCTGCGTTTTGCCCAGGCACCCAATCTTCTCCCCGGCCTAGCAAGTTGTAGCGGGCCTTGCCCCAATCCACGAGATCGAGCCCCTTGGCGTAGGTGTAGAGACGCAAGATTTCGCGCACGTTCACCTTGCCGGGTAGCACGTCGTATTCGGGAATGCCGAGCGGCCAGCGCTCGCACCACTCGCGGCCGAGCGCTGTCTCGAGCGCGGCTTGCAGGCGCAGAGTGATCGGTTTGAGGATCTCGTCCATGTTCTCGTAGTGGGCCAATGCGGCCACGTGTTCGTCGAGATCGCTCGGGCGCGCCGCGCCGATACTGAGCGTGTGCACCTCGGGATGCGACAGGCAAAACAGATCGTTGAAGGCGATCGGCGAGAGCGGTTTCACTAGCTCGACGAGCTTCGCGGGGGGGCTGTAGAGCTGTCCGCCTTTGTCTGTGGGACTGATGATGAACACGCCCATGTCGAAGCGATGCGCTTCCTTCACGGCGACCAGGTTCAAGGGGTTCACATAGTAGTAGTGAAGATTCACGTACTCGAACTCGCCGCTGCGGATGGCGGCCAGGATCACCTCGCTCGTGCCGTGAGTCGAAAAGCCGATGTGCCGCGCGAGCCCTTGCTTTTTCAGGGCCAACGCAGCCTCGAGGCAGCCGCCCTTTCTGAGAGACCAGTCGAGCTGGGTGCGGTTGTTGATCCCGTGGAGCGCCAACAGATCGACGTGGTCGAGCTGCAACAACTTGAGCGATTTCTCGAAATTCTTGAGAAAATCCGAGACGTCCTCGGAGGGTCCAACCTTGGTCTGCACAATCAGCTGATCGCGTGGGAACTTTGGCAGCACGAAGCCGAGTTGCAGTTCGGAGGTGCCGTAGCCGCGCGCGGTCTCGATGTGATTGATGCCGACGGCGAGCGAGTGCTCGATCGTAGCGGCCAGATTTTGCTGGACCGCGTCGGGGATTTCGCTCGCCGGCTGGTCGCGCCAGGAGTGCTGATAGCGCATTCCCCCGCAAGTAAAGACGGGCATTTTCAACTCGGTGGGGCCAAATCGTCGGTAGTGCATGGGTGTCGGCGCGCATCATGCCACACGCGCTCGGCACCGCCCGCCGGAAGTCTACGAAATGCCTCCGAACTTCTCGGCGGGCGGGGGCGCTGGTGGTGTCTGCCGAGCAGCGGTATCCTGCGCGCTGCCGCGCAGACTATGGGCAGCATCGTGACCGGAGGTACAACAATGACTGGAGAAGGTAGCGGTTCGTCCGCAGGTCACCGCGTCGTGTCGCACGAAGAATGGCTAGCCGCCCGTCGTGCACTCCTAGAAAAGGAGAAGGCGTTCACACGCCAAGGCGACGAGCTCAGCAAGCTGCAGCGCGAGCTCCCCTGGGAACAAGTCAGCAAGGAGTACGCCTTCGACGGCCCCAAAGGCCGAGAGACACTTGCGGATCTGTTCGACGGGCGCAGCCAGCTCATCGTGTATCACTTCATGTTTCATCCCGACGACAAGGCGGGCTGTCCCCACTGTTCGCTGCGCGCCGACGGATTCGCGGGACTACAAGTGCATCTGAATCACAGGGACGTGACCATGGTTGCCGTTTCCCGGGCTCCTTACAGCAAGCTCGAGGAGTATCAGCGCCGAATGGGCTGGGCGTTCAAGTGGGTGTCTTCGGGCGGCTCGGACTTCAATCGCGACTATCAGGCCTCCTTTACTCCCGAAGAAGTGGCCGCAAAGCAGGCGCTCTATAACTTTGCGCTGCGCGATCCCAAAGCGCGTGAGCGCGAGGGACACAGCATATTCTACAAGGACGAAGCGGGAGCCCTCTTCCACACCTACTCTTGTTACGACCGCGGCAACGACAAGCTCAACCTTCATTATCACTACCTCGATCTCGTTCCAAAAGGGCGAGATGAGGGCGGCCGCGGCCCCTACTGGGTCCGGCGTCGTGATGAGTACGAGCGCTAGGCGCGACGCGAATCAGCGCTGGCCGCACCGCGAATTGGCGCAGGGCGCAGCGCGAATCAGCGCTGGGCTTCGGGCGTCGCGCATGGCGCCGCAAGCGCTTGGTTAGCGGCGGGAGGCTCGGCGAGCAGCAGGTCCAGCTGCCCCCGCCGATCGAGATCGACGATGTCATCGAAGCCGAGCACCGGTCGACCATTGATGAAGATCTGGGGGACCGTGCGCATTCCCGTTGCCTGAATCAGCCAGCGCCGGCACTCGCTATTGTTCGAGACGTCAATCTCTTTGACGTGGACGCCCTTCCGCTCCAGAAATCGCGCCGCGCTCACACAGTAGGGGCAGAAGCGCGTGCGATACATCACCACATCGGCCTTGCGCGTTGGGTTTGGATTGGCGGGCAGCATGCTTCTTACCGAGCTTTCACTATGGGGACGAATTCGCGAAGTTCAACCCCCCGGGCCCGACCTCGAGGGCTGTGTTCGACGCGCACGCGGGTTTTGTGGGGCGTTTTCAGCCGCAGGTGACGCGCCGCGCGAATGCGCCGATATTTGCGCTCGATGAGCCGCGACAAAGTCCTGATCATTACCGGCGCCGGGCGCGGCATCGGCGCTGCTACGGCGCGCATGGCCGCCGAGCGCGGCTACCAGGTGTGCGTGAACTATCGTAGGAATCGGGAAGCCGCGGAGGGCGTCGTTGGCGCGATTCACGCGGCCGGAGGTCGCGCTATTTGCGTCGCTGGCGACGTGGCGGTCGAAGCCGACGTGGAGCGCCTCTTTGCGCGCTGCGACGCCGAACTCGGTCCGCTGACGGCGCTCGTGAACAACGCCGCCATTCTCGAGTCGCAGATGCGCGTCGAGGCCATGGATGCCGCGCGGATCCTGCGTGTCTTCGCCGCGAACGTGGTCGGTGCGTTCGTTTGCGCACGCGAAGCCGTGCGGCGCATGTCTACCAAACGCGGCGGCTCGGGCGGTGCCATCGTCAACGTGTCGTCCGCCGCAGCGCGCCTCGGAGCAGCGGGCGAATATGTCGACTACGCAGCCTCGAAGGGCGCCATCGACACGCTTACCCAGGGGCTCGCGCGCGAAGTGGCCGCCGAGGGGATCCGCGTGAACGCCGTGCGCCCAGGCCTGATTCGCACCGAGCTGCACGCGAGCGGTGGAGAGCCTGGGCGCGTGGATCGGCTGCAAGGCGCTATCCCCATGCAGCGCGGCGGGGCCGCCCAAGAGGTCGCGGCGGCGGTTCTCTGGCTGCTTTCCGACGAGGCCTCCTACACGACCGGCGCGCTGCTCGACGTCTCGGGAGGGCGCTAGATGGTCGCGCTCACGATTCACGGAGAAACCGCAGCCTACGAGCGCTGGCTCGCCCAGCACGTCTGCTTGGTTCCGGAGGATCTAACGTTCAAGCACGAGCGCATGGGGTCTGGCGCATTCGCGTTCATGCGCGCCACGTATTACCGTTGGGCGCGGCTCTGGACAGAACTTTGTGGTGAGCTCGGCGCTGCTCCAGCGGTGCTGTCGGTGGGGGACGTGCACGTGGAAAACTTTGGGACCTGGCGCGACGCCGAGGGCCGCCTGGTCTGGGGCGTGAACGACTTCGACGAGTGTTTGCCGCTGCCGTGGACGCACGACTTGGTGCGTCTCGCGACCAGCGCGCACCTCGCCATCGTCGCCCAGCGCTTGCGCGTGCGGCGGCCGGATGCCTGTCGAGCAATCCTCGAGGGTTATACTCGCTCACTCCGGGAAGGCGGGCGGCCGTTCGTGCTCGCCGAGCGTCACCGCTGGCTCCGGAAGCTCGCGTTGGCGAGCCTGCGTCCGCCGGCGCGGTTCTGGAAACGACTCGAGCAGCTCCCTGATGTGGTGCGGCCGGTTCCGGCCATTGCTTTGGCGGAGCTGCGGGCGGCGCTGCCTGCGCCCGACCTCGCGTTTCGTGTGGTGCACCGCCGCGCTGGGC
>JAEUAF010000539.1 GCA_019695485.1 Sorangium sp. | reverse complement strand
CTCCCGCTTCGAAGCAGCAGCCACGGACGATCCCGCGCGCGACGAATACGAGCACTTCGTCCAGCATTTTCTGAGCGAGGAGGCAGCGCCCTTCTACGCGGCCTATCCGCTGTTGGCGCGCCTGCTCGGCACGCTGGTCGACGACTGGGTCAACGGGCTGTGTGAGTTCGCACAGAGGCTGGAGCGAGATCTGCCGTTGTTGGCATTGGAGTTTCCTGAGTTTCCGCAGGCCAGCGCGGTCCGCGCGCTCACGACCGCGCTCTCCGACCGACACTTCGAAGGGCGGACCGTGCTTCGCGTCGAGCTCGACAATGGCCTCGTGCTTGCTTACAAGCCGAAAGACCTCTCGCTCGAGAAGGCGTTCTTCGAGTGGATCGAATGGTGTAATTCTTCCGGGAGCCCGGTACCGCTGGCCCGGCTGCGAACACTGTGCCGCGAGGGCTACGGCTACACCGAGTGGGCAGAGGCCTTCGCGTGTGAAGGCGCTGAGGCGGTCGCCCGCTACTTCGAGCGCGCAGGGGCGCTCACTTGCCTGATTCATGCGCTCGGGGGGACCGACTGTCACTACGAGAACATCGTGGCAAAGGGGGAATTTCCGCTGCTCGTCGACGCCGAAAGCTTGCTGCACCACCGGCGACCGGGCCCGAGCGACACGGACGTCGATCGCGCCGCGAGCTACCAGGCCGAGAGCGTGATCTTGGACTCGGTGCTGGGCACGATGATGCTGCCGCGTTGGGTGGCGTTCGCCGATGGCTCGACCTATGACGCGAGCGGCCTTGGAACCACTCCTGGCGAGCCGATGCCGTTCACGATCACGGAGTGGCAGCACGTGAACTCGAACGCCATGCAGCGCACGACGCGCCCTGCGCGCGCGCCCGGGCGCAAGCTAGGGCCGTGCGTGGCAGGAAAAACCGCGTCGCCCGCCGACTTCGCCGACGCCATCGTCGCGGGGTTCAGTCGGATGTATCGCTTTCTGGTCGAACAGCGCGGGCCGCTGCTTGGCGACGACGGACCGTTCGAACGCTTTCGCGGCTTGACGAGCCGCTTTCTGCTGCGCCCCACGCTGGCTTACGCTGTGCTGACCGACTGGCTGCGTCACCCTACTGGGTTACGCGATGGCGCGCGCGCTTGGATTCAAGTCGACTTGCTCGCAAATGATCTGCTCGACGCGCCGAATGCGGCCTTTCGTCCCGTGCTCCCAGATGAGCAAGCCAGCACCTTGCGGCTAGATACTCCGTTTCTAAGTGCACCCGTCGACACCAGCGATGTCCTGCTCGCGAACGGCGTGCGCGTCGTTGGTTGTCTCGCCGCGCCGAGTCTGGAGGCGGCGCGCCAACGCATCCTGCGCATGACTGAGAGCGATCTTTCGCTGCAGAATTATCTGATCCAGGGCTCGCTGATCGCCTACGCCCGACGTGGACTGCGCGGTGACGAGTCGCGGCACGAAGTCGCCCAGGCCGCCTCGCCGCCTTCCGCGGTTGCGAGCGCGCCGAGCGGCGGAGCAGCGGGCGACCTCGGTGACCCGCGCGGCAACGCCATGCCCGAACGCTCGTTCCTCCAAATCGCACGCAGCATCGGCGAGCGTCTGCAGCGCCAAGCCGTTCATGGCGCGCGCGGCCAGGCGAGTTGGATTGCGCTGCTCTACCGCCCTCAACTCAATCGCTTTCAACTCGAGCCGGCCGGAGTGTCGTTCTACGAAGGCACGACGGGGATTGGCTTTTTTCTGTCGGCGTTGTTCCACGCCACCGCGGAACCAGCGCTGCGCGAGCTCGCCCTTGCGGCGCTCCTCGAGCTGTTCGAAGTCGTCGCCACGCGCTCCCCCGAAGCGCTAGCGACGCGCGCTGGACAGCCGAGTCCCGCCGGGCTCGGCAATCTCATCTATGGCCTGTCTTGCGTCGGTTCGTTCTTGCAAGAACGCCGCCCACACGAGGCCGCGCTCGAGCTCGCCGAGCGGCTGACGCGGGCCCATGCCGAGGCGGACGCCGAATTCGATGTGCTGTTCGGCTCTGCGGGAATGGTGCTCGGCTTGCTGCGCCTCCACGCCGCTACCGGGGCGGATTGGGTGCTGGATCGCGCCGCGGCATTCGCGGATCGCTTGGTCTTGACGTGCCAAGACACGCCACGCGGAGGCGCAGCCTGGGTCGCGCCCGCCTATGGACGTCCGCTGACCGGCTTCTCTCACGGCGCGGCCGGAATGGCCTATGCGCTGCTGCGCCTATTCGAGAAGCGCCCAGATCCGGCGTACCTCAGAACAGCCGAAGCGGCCTACGCTTACGAGCGGGCCGTGTTCAGCGCGAGCGTCGGCAACTGGCCCGATCTCCGCTACCCCGAGGAGGCTCAGAAGCGCGGGATGTCTTGGTGCCACGGCGCGCCAGGCATCGGTCTCGGACGCCTTGGAGCGCTCGCTAGCATGGCTGACGCAGCGGTCGAGCGCGAGATCCGCGCCGCTCTCGATGTGAGTCTGGCGCTACCCATGCGTGACATCGATCACCTCTGCTGCGGCAACCTCGGTATTGTGGAGTTGGCGCTGACAGCGGGAATCCGCCGGGGAGAGCCGCCGCTCGTCGATGCAGCGCGGGCTCGGGCGCGGGCGCTTGTGGCCCGAGCCGAGCGCCGCGGACACTTCGCGCTCGCGGTCACGGACAGCGCGCACGCGGACGGCTGCTTCCCCGGCCTCTTTCAGGGCGAGTCTGGCGTCGGCTACGAGCTGCTTCGCCTCTCCGATCCCAAGACTTTTCCGTCGTTGCTGCTGTTCGAGTGAAGTCACTGCGCGTGACTGCTTCCGAAGAAGCGACCGGAAATGCTACGCTGAAAATAGGCTGCGCTTCGAAGGAGAGATATGGCTATGCAGAGTCTCGGCTCAAAAGGTTCACACAAGCTCATTACGCGGGCCACCCGTGACGCAGCGTTCCGCAAGCGCCTACTGGAAAAGCCGAAAGAGGCGATTCAAGAGGAGCTCGGGCTGCAAGTCCCCGACGACTTCGAGATCCGCGTGGTCGAGGAGAACCCATCCCGCGGTTACCTCATTTTGCCGCCGCTGCTGCCCGAAGGAGAGATGAACGAGTCAGAGCTCGATCTGGTTGCAGGGGGGCGCATGGCCGCCGACTGCAGCTGTTGCTTCGGCTCGACGTCGCTACGCGACACCAGTGCGGCGACCTGCGGCGAGAAGTGCTAGCTCAAAAGCTGCAGGTGTCGGTGCAGCTTCCCGTGGGCTCTTTACCGGTCATCGTTCGGTAGTGGTTCGAAATCTGAGCCTGGGTCAGCAACGAGCCGTAGATGGCGAGCTTGCCAACAGCGCCTTGAAACCAGGCATCACGCGCCATGGTGCCGACGTTGATCGCGCTGTTGTTGGCCACCGGTACCACCTGGTATTGACTCATGCAGCCGGTCTGCCCCTGTCGCGCCTGGTTCCAAGGCACGCCGTTCACCCAAATGTTGATCGAGCCAGGATAGGTCGCCGAATTCTGGCAACTCGCGGGTTGACTCCGCAAGGTGTACTCGCCAACGACGTGATACCAGTGCCCTGCCTGGATTTGGCCAGTTGCTTGCTGGAAATAGGCCCCTGATCCGAGGTTCCCGTCGGGATTGAAAGCATAGGCGGAGAGTCGATTGGGCCGGTTCTCACTATTGGTCAGGCTGTACATACGAGCTTCCCACTCGCAGCTCGGAGCGTACTCTTGGCATTTGCCCATCCAGTCCACATAACCGCCGGTATCGTTCGGGAACTGGAGCACGTCAGGGTTGATCCAACCCTCCCAGGTCAGGCTGCCCGTGGTTGGAATCGAAAAGGCGGCATTCGAGGGGATCGTCAAGTACTGACTCGAGCCGTTGAAGTCCGAGGCTTGGTCGCCATTGGGCAGTGCCACGAGCGAGACCGTGCCCTGATGGGTGCCGTTGTGTCCGTTGCCGCTGAGGTCGGGCTCGCTCCCGGATGCTTTGTTCAGCGCCCAGTAGCCGACAGGATGGTCGCAAAGAATGGCCTGATCGTAGCTACTGGCAGCACCGCCGCAGGTTGCGCTCGAACCC
>JAEUAF010000429.1 GCA_019695485.1 Sorangium sp. | reverse complement strand
GCGGAGTCCACCCTGAACAAGTTGATGCTGCGACTGAAGCGGCAGGGTGACTTCCCCGCGTTCATGCAAAACGTGGGCGAAGTTAGCAAGAAGGCCGACGCCACGGGCGCCTACTCGGCAGGCCAACTCGGCCAGTCGATTCTCAAGGACTATGCGCTCACCGCGAAGCTCCTGCGCATCGTGAATTCCACCTATGCTCAGCGCTTCGGCGGGAAAATCTACAGCATCCAGCACGCGATCGTAATCTTGGGGTTCGATCGCGTGCGCTCCCTCGCGCTCAGTATCAGTTTATTCAAGGGCTCGGGGCGCAGCGGACAATCGCAACGCATTTCGGATTCGGCAATCAGCTCCTTGGTGAGCGGGGAGATCGCCAGGAACCTCGCCTGGGAAACCAAGCTGAACGACGAAGAGGCCATGGTCTGCGCGATGTTCCGCGACCTCGGACGGCACTTGGTCGTCGTCTACTTGAGCGAGCTCTACGACCAAGTGCTGGCGCTAGTGGAGCACGAGCACATCAGCTTGCGGGCGGCCTCCGAGCGCGTGCTCGGGACGACGTTTGCACGCCTCGGCGTGGCCGTCGCGCAAACCTGGCGACTCCCACCGCGCTTGATGAACGCGATTTCGGCGGTGCCGAGCGGCAGCGGCCCGCTCACACGCGCGGAGGATCGCCTGAGTGGACTTGCCGAGTTCGCCAACGAGCTGTGCGAGATTGTCGCCTCGGAGTCGTCCGCCACGCGCGAGGCGGCCCTGAGCGCGTTGCTTGCGCGCCACCGGAATCTGCTGTCCATCAAACAGGAGGCGATTCCCGAGCTGCTCGCCAACGTACAGGCCTCGTTTCAAGAACGCTATTCGACGCTGCTCGGTCTCGACATCAAGTCGAGCCGCTTCCTCAACAACGTCGCCGATCTCGTGCGCAGCCACGCTGCGCGGCCTCCCTCCGGACAAATGCCGCAAGTCGATGCGCCCAGCCTAGAGCTAGCGGCGGCAGAACAGGGCCTACCGGCGCGACACGCCGAAGGCGTCGTGATCGCAAAGATTCAGCTCGCCAAGCGCCTCAAGACAGAGGAGGGCGCGAGTAGCAACGACGACCACTACAGCGATGCCGAGCTCGCCGAGCGCATTGTCGTTCTCGCGCGCAAGCTCTCCGCACGCGTACCCACCGAGGTCGTGCTCGGCGAAGCTCTGCGCCTATTTGCGAGGCACCTCGGGATCTCTCGACTGTTGTTGCTCTCTGCCGCGCCGACACGCGACGCGCTGTTGATTCGCTTCGGCCTGCGCGAGGACGTCGAGGCCCTCGCCAAAGAACTGCGCTTTCCGCTCAAGCTCGGGCGGGGCACGACCGACGTCTTCTCGGCGGTGTTCCAGTCAGGCCGGGACATCGTAGTCGACGACGCCTTCAGCGAGCGCGCCATGGCCTCGGTACCGGCCCGCTACTACGAGGTGATCGGTTCCCCGTGCTTCGCTGCCTACGGCTGCGTCGAGAAGGGCATTTCGCCGGCGATTCTATTGGCTGATTTCGACTCGACGGCCGCCCTACCGGATCCGAAGCTCTTGCCGGCCCTGGCGGCCCTGCGCCCTGTCATCGCCCAGGCCGCCGCCTCGCGTAGTTGATCTCGAGCGTCGCGCCATCGTGCGCAAATGGGCGGTTGACGCCTGCCTCGGGAAGCCAGGATGATCCGAACGTCGCAAAGGGCGGACACCCGACGCATGGGAAAAGCCGAGTCATCTCTGCTCGTAACCGACTCCAAAGCGTGGCGTGGGCCGTTGCTCGACACGACGCTGAAGGTGACGGCGCTGCTCGGCAGCCTGTGGTTGGGCGTCGCCCTGCTCACCAACGTCGCTCTACGCTCGTCACCGGAAGGCTTCGTCATCGAGGGCCTGATCGCCCTGACTTGGCTGGCCGCGCTCAAACCACGGCTCCACGAATCGTTTCGTCTCGCTGTCTTGCTCGGCTGTTACCTCGGCGGGGCCGCGATGTCGGCGATCATGAACGGGCCGGTCGTGCCCGCAGTGCTGCTGCTGCTCGTCCTGTTTCTACTACTTGCCACGCTCTACCGGGGAACGCGCGGAGGCGTTGCCGCCGGACTCTCGATCCTGCTCCTCTACGCGATTGGCGCATACGGCTGGGCGCACGGAATTTTTCCGCCGAAGGCCGGACCCGTGCGCGTCGATCCCCACGAGCCAGTGGTCTGGCTGAGAATTGGCATCGCGCAGATATTCGCGTCGGCATCGATCGTCACCATCGTAAAGTACATCGTGTCCCACACCGAGCGCGTGGTGCGCGCGCTCACCGAGTCCGAGGAGAAGTTCGCCAGCGCGTTCCGCTCGAACCCCGATCCGATGGCGGTCAGCGAGGTCGCAAGTGGTCGCTTCCTCGACGTCAATGCGCGTTTCATCGAACAATTTGGCTGGACACGTGAAGCTCTCGTCGGGCACACCTCGGTCGACATCGGCTTCTTCGCCCACGAAAGCGACCGCCACCAGCTGGCGAACGAGGTGCTCAAAACAGGGTGCGCACGCGATCTACCGAGCACCTGCGTGACCAAGGACGGCCGATCGCTCCCCTGCTTGGTTTCGGGGGAGGTGGTGCAGATTGGCGGGCGCGCCTGCTTCATCTCGGTGGTTCGCGACATCAGCGTTCGGCTCGCTGCGGAACGAGCACTGCGCGAATCGGAGGAGAAGTTCTCCCAAGCCTTCAGGGCCAGTCCGGACGCGATCAGCATCACCGAGGCGGACAGCGGCCGCTTCGTCGACGTGAACGAGGGCTACGAGCGCCTGATGGGCTATTCGCGCTCAGAGGTGCGCGGACGTACGTCGCTGGAGATCGGGATCTGGACGGACCCCGCGGAGCGCGCACCGATGATGGAACGGCTACGTCAGGACGGCGCCCTGCGCGACTATCGCATCGACGGGCGGAACCGCGCCGGCGAGCGCCTGATCTTGCTGTTCAGCTCCGACCGTATCGAGCTCGGCGGCAAGCCACACTACGTCTCGGTCGCGCACGACATCACCGAGCGAGCGCAAGCGGAGCAGGCGCTGCGCGCCAGTGAGGAGCGCGCGCGTCTGCTGATCGAGCACGCGCCAGACGCGGTGGTGGTGTTCGACCTCGGAAGCCAGCGTTTCGTTGCCGCGAATCCTGCGGCCGAAGCCCTATTCGGGCTGCCGCAAGCGGAGCTGCTGAAGCGCTCCCCGCTCGACTTGAGTCCCGAGCGGCAGCCCGACGGCAGCCTCTCCAGCGAGGGGGTTGCAAGGCACGTCGCGTTGGCTGCACAAGGAATGCGCGCTACTTTCGAGTGGGTGCATCGCAGCGCCCAGGGACGGGACATCGATTGCGAGATTCGGCTGCTGCGTCTACCCGATCCGACGCGCGTGCTGATCCGGGGTAGCATTTTCGACGTCAGCGAGCGCAAGCGGGCGGAGCGCGCGCTGCGCGCACTGTCGGCCTCCACTGCCGCCGCTACTGGGCAGGCGTTCTTCGAAGCGAGCGCGGAAGAGCTGGCACGCGAGCTCTCCGTGCGCGTGGCGCTGCTCGCGGAGCTCCGCAACGAAGCGGGCAAACAACACTTGGCCATCCTCGCGCTGTGGTCGGATACACCGCAAACGACGTCGATCCTCGACGTCGCCGGAAGTCCCACCGAGACCCTACTTCGGGCCGAGTCGCTCCACGTCGCAGACGGCGTGGCCGCGCGCTACCCGAACGATCCGTGGCTCGCGAAGCTTGGCGCCCAGAGCTATTTGGGGCTGCCAATCCGCGACGCGACTGGCAGAGCCCTGGGAGTGGTGGCCGTGCTCGACGACCGTCCGATGCCGGACTCTACAGCCGCCAAGTTACTGCTCGCGACGACGGCGAGCCGTGCTGCCGCAGAGATCGTACGGCTGCAAGGCGAAGCGCAGGTGCGCCGCCTGAATGCCGACCTCGAGCGGCGCGTCCAAGCACGAACGCTAGAGCTTACCGCGGCGAACGCGGAGCTCGAGTCGTTCAGCTACTCGGTTTCACACGATCTGCGCAGCCCGCTGCGCGCGATCGACGGCTTCAGCCGCGCACTCGAGGAAGACTACGGCGACAAACTCGATGTCGAGGGCAAGGACCACCTGAGCCGCGTGAGGGCTGCCACACAGCGCATGGGACAACTCATCGACGATTTGCTGGGGCTGTCTCGCGCTACCCGCGTCGAGATGCGGCGCGAAACGGTCGACCTGGTCGCAATTGCCCTCGACGTGACGGAGGAGCTGCAAGCTCGCCAGCCGGAGCGTCAGGTCGACTTCACACATCCGGCAGAACTGCCGGCGCTCGCCGACCCAGCGCTGACGCGCATCGTACTCATCAATTTGCTCGACAACGCCTGGAAATACAGTCGAGCGAGGCCGCTCGCGACGGTGGAGCTCGGGGTGCTGCCGGACCCGAACGAGGACGGCGCGAGCGTCTACTTCGTCAGGGACGATGGGGCTGGGTTCGATATGCGCTACGCGAACAAGCTCTTCGTTCCGTTTCAGCGCCTACATGGGCGCGCGGAATTCGAGGGGACCGGCATCGGACTGGCGACCGTGCGGCGCATCGTGACCCGCCACGGCGGCAAGGTCTGGGCCGAATCGGTGGTCTCTCAAGGCACGATCGTGTACTTTACGCTGAGCGGAGCTCTTGCATGAATACCCCCGGCGTTGGAACCATTCTGCTCGTCGAGGACAACCCGGATGACGTCGCGCTCACCCTGCGGGCGCTGAAGAAGAACTCCATCTCGAATCCCGTGGTCGTGGCCTCGGACGGACAGGAGGCGCTCGATTGGCTGTTCGCCGAGGGGGCACACCAAGGCCGCGACAGCGCGGAGCGGCCCGCCATCGTGCTGCTCGACGTCAACCTCCCCAAAGTCGACGGGCTCTCGGTGCTGAAGCGTATCCGCGCCGACGCGCGCAGCAGGCTTTTGCGCGTGGTCATGTTGACCACCTCGCGAGAAGAGCAAGACGT
Organism: Sorangium sp.; assembly: GCA_019695485.1. Taxonomy (GTDB): domain Bacteria; phylum Myxococcota_A; class Polyangia; order Polyangiales; family Polyangiaceae; genus PMG-095. Next base: position 9,318 of record JAEUAF010000429.1, on the reverse strand, counting down.
TCTCGAGAGTTACAGCTTGGGAGCGAACAGCTACATTCGGAAGCCGGTAGACTTCGACGAATTCATCCGCGTCGTGGGTCAGATTGGCCTCTATTGGCTGCTCGTCAACGAGCCGCCACCGCCCGCCTAAGGCGCTTAGCCCCGTATGTCGTCGCAACACTTGCGTCTGCTGCTGATCGAGGACTCCGAAATCGATGCCGCGGTCCTGGAGCTCGAGCTCAAGCGCGCTGGCTTTCGGCCGGACGTGACGCGCATCGAGACCGAGCAAGAGTTGCGCGTGGCGTTACGCGACGACACCTTCGACCTGTTGGTCGCCGACTACAACCTGCCGAGCTTCAGCGGCATGGAGGCCTTGCGCATCGTCGGCGAGAGCGACCTCGATCTGCCTTTCTTCCTAATTTCCGGCACGGTCGGCGAGGAGCGCGCCGTCGAAGCGATGCGCGCTGGCGCGCACGATTACCTCCTCAAAGACAACCTGACTCGGCTCGGGCCCGCGGTCACCCGCGAGCTGCGCGAAGCTCAGCTGCGCAAAGAACGCCATGCCAACCTCGAGCGCCTAGTGGCAAGCGAGCGGCGTTTCATCTCCATCTTCCAGAACAGCCCGGTCGCCATCATGCTAGCGACGCTGGCCGACGGGCTCGTCTACGACGTCAACCCCGCCGCGCTCAGTCTCGTTCGCTGTAACCGCACGGAGATCGTGGGGCGCCCGGCGGAGCTGTTCGGTGCCTGGCCGACCCCCAGCGAGCGTCAGGCGTTGATGGCCGAAACAGCGCACCACGGCCAGACCTTCGAACGAGAGCTGTTGGCGAAAGACGGCGATACACTGACCGTGCTCGCGTCATTCGGGGTCATCGAGCTCGACGACGCGGCGCGTTTCATCGTCACCCTGAAGGACATCAGTGACCGCAAGCGCGCCGAAGAGACGCTGCGCGAAAGCGAGCAACGCTTTCGCATGTTGGTCGAGAACTCGAACGATCTGATCACGGAGATCACGCTCGACGGCGCGATTCTCTATACGAGTCCAAATCATGGCGCGCTCACCGGTTACGAAGCCAAGGACCTGGTGGGCCACAACGTGCTCGAATTCGTGCACCCGGACGACCTCGAGGAGGTGGCAGCAAAACTCTCGCAACGCAAGGCCGCGAGTACCTTCCGCTACCGCTTTCGAGACGGCTCCTTCCACTGGTTCGAAGCGTCGGGCAGCGCCTTTCAACTCAACGATCAAACCGAGCGCGGAGTGATTGTATCGCGCGACGTCACGGAGCGCATCGAAGCAGAACAGGCGCGGCGTGAGCTAGAAGATCAACTGCGCAAGGCCCAGCGCATCGAAGCGTTGGGCACACTCGCCGGCGGAATCGCCCACGATTTCAATAATATCCTGGCCGCGATCGTGGCCTACACGGAAATGGCGGGACAAGACGCAGACAATCCCGTCGCCGTGCGCGAACACGTTGCCGAGCTCACGGACGCAGGCAAGCGAGCCACCGACCTCGTCAAACAGATCCTGGCCTTCAGCCGCCACCGAAAGCACAGCCGGGAGCCGATCTCACTCGCGGTGGTGGTAAACGACGCGCTAAAGCTCTTGCGTTCGACGCTGCCCGCCACGATCGAGATCGTCGCGCAGGTCGAAGACGACAACCAAATCGTGCTCGCCGATCCCGGTCAGATTCATCAGGTGGTGATGAATTTGTGTACGAACGCGGCGCACGCCGTCGGCGAGTCGCCCGGGCGCATCAGCGTCGAACTCGGTGCCCACGAGGTAGATGTCGATCACGCCACGCAGGAGCTTGGCGTGGGGCGCTACGTGCGGCTCTCAGTCACGGATACCGGCCATGGCATGGACGCCTCGGTGCTAGAGCGAATCTTCGAGCCGTTTTTCACCACAAAAGCGCCTGGGGAAGGCACCGGCCTAGGGCTCGCGGTCGTGCATGGCATCGTGCGCGACCACGAAGGCGTGATCCGCGCGCACAGCACGCTCGGTCAGGGCAGCACCTTCGATCTCTATTTCCCTGAGCATCGCAGCCCTGGCCCGCAATCGAAGGCGACGATCGAGGGCGAGCCGCGAGGCCAGGGCGAGCGCGTATTGTTCGTAGACGACGAACCGTCACTCTGTCGCGGCGTGGGCCTGATGCTGCAACGCCTCGGCTACCACGTCACGGGCTTCACGAGTCCAGAGGAGGCGCTCAGGCACTTCGAGGCCCATGGGGGTGAGGTCGACATCGTGCTCACCGATCTCAGCATGCCAGGCATGACCGGCATCGAGTTCTCGCGGCGCCTGCTGGCGCAGCGTTCGAGTTTGCCCATCTTGCTCTTGAGCGGATTTAGCGGGAAGTGGACGCCCGAGCGCGTCGCGGAGGTGGGCTTGTCTGGCGTCGTGGCCAAACCGCTCTCCTCGAGCGCCTTGGCCAATGCCCTCCGGCGCGCGCTGGATCGGCCCCGTGACAGGGGCGACCGGCCTCGGGAGTAGCTTGGCGACGATTTTTCCGCCCGCCGCGGTTCGCGGGCCACGCCCGGTCTGTCACTTTTCTCGCACGAAGACGGACGACTAGGCGATGATTCCGCTGAAAATGGACAAGGACATCTGGCTCAAGAGTTATCCACGCGGAGTGCCCCCGGAGATCGATCCGGGTCGGTACTCGTCCGTGGTCGACGTGTTCCGACGCGCCTGCGACAAATTTCGAGATCAGCCCTGCTTTACCAATATGGGCGTCTCGCTGTCGTTTACGGAAGTCGACACGCTAAGCCGGGAGTTCGCCCGCTTCCTGAGTAACGATCTCGGTCTGGTGCCGGGTGACCGCATCGGGCTGCAGATGCCGAACGTGCTTCAGTACCCGGTGGCACTATTCGGCGCGCTGCGCGCCGGGCTCGTGATCGTCAACACCAACCCGCTTTATACGCCCCGGGAAATGGAGCACCAGTATCGCGACGCGGGCGTCAAGGCGATCGTGGTGCTCGCTAACTTCGCGCACAATCTCGAGCAAGTGTGGGCTGCGATCGGCAAGCCGAAGGTAGTCGTCACCGAGCTCGGGGATCTGTTTCCCTCCCCCAAACGCCAGCTTGTGAACCTGGTGCTGCGCTACGTCAAAAGGCTGGTGCCGGCTTATCACTTGCCGGGCGCGGTCAGTTTCCGGACGGCGCTCGCGCGCGGACGCCAAGGCCGCTTCACCGACGTGACGCTCGAGCCGGAAAGCCTGGCCTTCCTGCAATATACGGGGGGGACCACCGGCACCGCGAAGGGCGCGATGCTCACGCATCGCAACGTCGTCGCCAACATGGAACAGGCCTCGGCCTGGATGGGGCCGCGCTTCGTCGAAGGCAAAGAGATCGTGATGAGCCCATTGCCGCTCTATCACATCTTCTCTTTGACCGTGAATTGCATGCTGTTCTTGAAGTGGGGCGCCCAAAACGTGCTGGTCACGAACCCGCGCGACTTCCCCGCTTTCATCAAATTGATGCGCACGCAGCGCTTCACTGTGCTCACGGCGGTGAGCACGCTGCTGAACGCGCTGATGAATCAACCCGACTTCTCGAGTATCGACTTCTCTGAGGTCAAGCTGACGGTGGCGGGCGCGATGGCATTGTCACGCGCGGTGGCCGAGCGCTGGCGTACGTTGACCAAGAGCGCGCTCATCGAGGGCTACGGGCTCACGGAAGCATCACCCGTCGTGTGCGCAAATCCGGTCGACGGAAGCGATCGACTGGGCACGATCGGCTTGCCATTCCCATCCACGGAAGTGCGTCTGATCGATGAAGCGGGCAACGAAGCCGCGCTTGGCTCGCCGGGTGAGCTCAGCGTGCGCGGACCGCAGGTCATGCGTGGCTATTGGAATCGCCCAGAAGAGACCGCACAGGTACTGCGTGACGGCTGGCTGTTCACGGGCGACGTGGCTGAAATGGATGCGGACGGCTTTTTGCGCATCGTCGATCGCAAGAAGGACATGATCTTGGTGTCCGGCTTCAACGTGTACCCGAACGAGGTCGAAGAGGTCGTCGTAAGCCATCCAGACGTGCTCGAGGTCGGCGCCGTGGGAGTCCCCGATGAGAAATCGGGCGAGGTGGTCAAGGTGGTGGTGGTCAAGCGCCGCCCGGAGCTCACGGCTGAGGAGGTCATCGACTTCTGCCGTGAGCGCTTGGCTGGTTACAAGGTGCCGAAGCACGTCGAGTTCAGAAGTGAGCTGCCCAAGACCAGCGTCGGCAAAGTGCTACGCCGCGCGCTCCGTTAGCGGACGGGGCCGAAGTGGCCGCCGGCTTACAGGGCTGGCGGCGCTTCGGCCAGGCCGCGCGTGAGGAGGCGATCCAGCGCGGCGAGGCTGGGCCCAATCGCCGCGCGCAGCTCGACGCTCGAAAGCGAGGCGAGCGGAGTCGGCTCGCGGTTCACGATGGCAAGCGAGGCGCCGGCGTGCTCCACCGCCAAGCGCGGCAGCGCGTTGGCGGGAGACACTTGGAGCGAAGAACCCAGCACCAAGAACAGGTCTGCCTGCCTCGCGGCGCCCATCGCGGCCTCCAGCACCTGCGCGTCGAGCGCCTCGCCAAACAGCACCACCTTGGGACGCATCGGGCCCCCACAGCGACCGCAGCGCGTGCCCTGTTCTTCGAGGAAGGCCGACGCCGGCATGTCGGAGTCGCAACGCTGACAACGAATGCGCCGCAGCGTGCCGTGCAAGTTCAGCACGTCACGACTGCCCGCTTCTTCGTGCAAACCGTCGACGTTCTGGGTGATGATGGTGTGAACGAGCCCGCGCCGCTGCCAATCCGCCAAGAGCTCATGACCGGTGTTGGGCCGGACGCTGTGCAGCATGCGGATGCGAAAGCGGTAAAACTCGACGAAGCTCGGGTAGTCGCTGGTGAGCGCCTCCACCGAGGCGAGCTCCTCGAAGCGGCGACTCTGCTTCCAGAGGCCGCCGTCGGAGCGAAAGTCGGGCAGACCGGACTCGGTGCTCATGCCCGCGCCCGTAAACACGACCGTGCGCCGCGCGGCGCGCAGCAAAGACGCAAGCCGAAGGATGTCGTCGGAGTTCAATGACAGCTCCCGAGCGTCCCGGAGGTGGCGTTCCGGAACCAAACTCGAGCCGGACTTATACCAAAGAAAGAGTAGCCGAGCGCAGGCCTGGTCACTCTTCGCAGTGATAGAGGCGCAGACCTCCTGGCGGAGGCGCCAGTGCAGCCGGAAAGTTCGAGTGCGGCAAGCCCCAGCCGGGAGCGCCCGGCACATGCCGCGATTCGCGCTGACAAGGCGGGCATTTTTGGCTGATTCCTGCGGCGTGTCCCGCCGAATGGCATCGGGCGATGGGGACTGCTAAGACGGCCTCCACTTTGGGCGGCGGTCGCCCAGAGGAAGCAAGGATTTCTCATGGGTTTACTGAATAGTGTGCGTTCGCGTGCGGGCCTCGCCCTTGCGCTCGTGCTGGGAGTGGCGTCGGCGGGAACGTTGGGGGGGTGTAAACCCAAGAAGACCGGCAGCAGCCCCACGCCGGCGGCGTCTGGTTCTGCGGCCGCGGCGACGGGCCCCTGTGCCGAGTACGCAGCGAAGGTCTGCGCGAAAGCCGGCGCTGAGTCGCCCGCCTGCAACAGCTTCAAAGAAGCGACGGATCTGATGGCGCCCGCAGCCTGCACCGCGGGCATGCAGAACATCCAGGTCACGCTCACCAAGCTCACGGCGCTCCGCGGCGAGTGCGACAAGCTAGTCAAGACGCTGTGCGACGCCATCGGTCCGAAGACCAAGACCTGTCAAATGGTAACGACGCAGACCAGCTCGTTCCCGCCGGCGCGCTGCAAGATGATGGGCGAGCACGTGCCGCAAATCATCGAAGACCTAAAGAAGATGGAAGCCGCGAACCAGCCGCTCTCTCCGGAGCTTCAGGCCGAGATCGCCAGCGGTTCGGCGCCGGCTTTTGGTCCCGAAACCTCCGCGGTAAAGATCGTCGAGTTCTCTGACTTCCAGTGCCCGTTCTGCTCGAAGGCGGCGACCGTCGTAGACCAGATCAAGGCCAAGTACGGCGACAAAGTGCGCTTCGTCTTCCGCCAGTATCCGCTGCCAATGCACCAGAACGCGCGCGGCGCGGCCGAAGCGGCGCTGGCGGCATTTGCGCAAGGCAAATTCTGGGAATTCCACGACACGCTGTTCAAGAACCAGCAGTCGTTGGATCGTCCGGCCCTCGAGGGCCACGCCAAGGAAGCTGGGCTGAATGTGCCTCAGTTCAAGAAGGCGCTCGACGACAAGAAGTTCGCCGATCAGGTCGAGGCCGACATGAAGCTCGGCGAGAAGGTCCAAGTTCAGGGCACTCCGACCATGTTCGTCAACGGCCAGCGCGTCGAAAACCCGTCGGATTTCAATTCGCTCGCGAGCATGATCGACGAAGCGCTCAAGGGCGCGCCGCACGGCTGAGCCGGGCGTCACACTCTTCGATCGGCAAGGCCGGGAAGCCATGCGCTTCTCGGCCTTCCTCATTTCAGCGAGCTTCAGAAGCCGATGCCAAGGCCGGCTTGCACGAACGGCGTGTAGACGCCCTTCTCTCCGAACAGCAACGCGTCCGGATTCTTGGTTGCGAACAACGGCAGCGCGCCGATCACGAACGCATCGCAGTCGAAATCATAGAGTCGCAGAAAGCGCACACCGAGCCGCGCTTCGAGCGTCGCCCCCACGCTGCTGACACTATCGAGCGTGTGCGGGTCCGCGGCGTCTACGCGACCCTCGAATCGCAGCAGCGAAACGCCCACGCCGAGGCCAGCGTAACCGCTCGTCGAGGCACGCCGCGACGCCTCGTAGAGCACACCGGCGCTCACTTGGCCGAGCAATCTGAGCGCGCGCTCCGAGCCGACGACCGCCCCCGGCTGTGAGGCGACAGCGAATCTGGCCAGCACGCTGAAGTGGTCGGCCCCGCGCATCAATTCGAAGGCCGCGCCAGGCGCAAAAGCCGCCCCCGTATCGGTCCGCGCCAAGGTCTCGAAGAGGGCGAGCCGATAGCTGTTGTTGCCGCGCACCAAGATCGAGCGCAGCGCGCGCTCGCCACTCGAGAGGCGACTGGGATCCTCGAGCAAGTATGAAGGATCGCTGGCGAGCGTGCGCGACACACCGTCCACGAGTCGCGCCTCGAGCTCGGCATCGCTGCCAACGGCGTAGCGGACTGGGATTTCGGCGTCGATCCGCAGCGTGAGATAACGGCTGTCCCCGAGCCGGAACAGCTCGATCAGCAAGCGGCTATCGCAGTTGGTCCCAGTCGCCAGCGCGTGGCTCGGGTGTCGCCCGACTTCGGAGCGCACGAGCTTTTCGAAGGCGGCAAGCTCAGCGCCGTTCTCGTCCTTCACCGTCAAACACAGGGAGACCGTGGCCGCTGCCGGTTTGACGAGCAGCGCGAACACCAGCAAAAAGCAGAGCTTCACGAAGACGGACCGCACGCGACTCGACACCTTGGCACCCGCGCTCAAAAGATGGCGCCGAGTTTGAGCGCAGCCCCTGGAAACCAGGTATTGACGGCGCCAGCGTCATTCTCGTTGCGCACGGCGTAAGCGGGCAGGTTCACCTCCCCTTGCAGGAAGAACGAGACCGCGCTCGCGCGCATGAATTCGTAGCCGAGGATGCCGTCCACATCGAGCCCACCGCTCCAGAGCGTGGAGCGCGAGCTCGTGGCGCGCTGGGTTTCGGGGCGAATCACGCTGAACCAGTGCAGCGCGAACGCTGCACCGCCCCCGTAGTAGAGCGAGCTCAGGCCGCGTGCATTCGCATAGCGCATGGCGTGCAGCACGAAGCCGGTACTTCCGCCGTAGTCGATGTGCCCGCCGCTCGGATTTCTGCGCGCGGCAACTTGACTCGTCCCGAGGTCGAGTTCGCCCGCCGCCTCGACGCCGAACTCCTCGAATTGCCCGCGATAACCCGCCATCATCAGCATCGGCGTGAACGGGCGCAGCTGCTGCCGTGCCTCTCCGACCGCCGCGTTGGAGGAGTCAGTGATCGCCGTCGCGAAGCTGCCTACCCGCACCCGCGTTCCGACACCAAAAACAAAGTGTCCTCGCCCCCGGATACTCTGCGTCGACTTCAACGAATCCGCCCACAACACGTTGTTGCGATCGACGGTGTCGCTGATCGGCAGATCGTGCAGCAAGGCGAGCACGCTGCGCTCTGCAAATTGCGACAGCTCCGTCGGCAACAGCTGGTCGACGCGCTCCTCACGGCCCGTCCCCGTATAGCGAGCAAACGCGGTCCAGCCGAGGCGCAGCGGATAGAGCTCGACCACGATGCGCTGCTGACAGCCCTCTTTGACGGCAACGAAGCCGCGTTCGTGCGTGACAAAGTGCTCGATTAACCGCGCCAAATAGGCGTCCGGCGTTTGACCGATCGGCAAGTGAGCTCCGCTTTGTACGCGCGGATCGCGACTCCCCTCGGGATCGAGGTCGACCACGCGCGCCAGAGTCGTGGGCTCCGCGCTGCGGTCGGGCAGCGGAGGCACCCGCGGAGGCTCTTCCGCGGCGGCGGCGGGAACGGCGGGCGAAGTCGGGGAGGTCTCGGCGCTTGGCGCAATCGCCGCGGATTGCTCCGGCGACGGCGCTGTCGTCGACGTTGGTGGGGTGGCCGCTGGTGCGGCAGCGGAGGCGCCCTGCTCGGGGCCGTGCTTCTTTTCGGGCGCAGCGCGTTGAACCACGACGTCCACGCACACGGGCAGCTCTGCGTTCTTCGCCTGCGCGAGACTTGCGGCCGAGAGCAGAGCTGCGCCCGCCGCGACAAAAACCGAATGTCGCATATCACTCCTTAGGGTTACTAGGCACCGGCGAAAGCACACGACCCCCGCCCCGCGTTAAGACACTCGCGAGCGCCCCGAATTCGTGCGCCATCGCCGGTACAGCCACAGCACAGAGCAACCCTCGTGCCAGCAACACCTTGCCCGCGCCGCGCACCACTGGCAGGCGCCCTGCGCGCGCCTTATACGTTCGCCGAACCGCGAATATCCCCCGGAAACTCGCACCTCAAAACGGCGACCACGCGCCGACGAGCAGGTCCTCCGAGCTCAGGCGTGACCAACCGGCGACGGAGGCTGTGTCCCGGAGGCACAGTACGACGGGTGCCAGCCGTCCATCCGCCGGGGGCTCCGAATTGCGAATGACGTGGCCGCTGCTCCCTCCCCGGCCAACGCCCTCCAATGACAGGAAAGCCCCCTCGCCGCTCGACTGCGAGCACGCGAGAGGGCTGTATCCGGCTTTGAAGACTCAGTGCTACTTCACTGCCACGTCGAAGGTGTCCACGGAGAACCCGGTCCCGCTGCCCTCCCAGATCTCGAACCCAGATTGGATACCAAGGAGGTAGTCCGACGCCTTCGCGTAACCGCG
>JAEUAF010000709.1 GCA_019695485.1 Sorangium sp. | reverse complement strand
GTTCCGCGCGAGCCCGGCGTTGTCGTCGACGGCGGTCCGGCGCCGGCACGGCCCGGCGGGCGCTGCGGGCGGCGACGCATTCCCGCCTCAGGGGCTGACTTCGACGCGCAGGAAGCGTCCGATGGCCTCGAGAATGGGCAGTCCGCTCGTTGCCAAAAATGGGACACGGCATGTGCTAGATTGCGACTTCCGCAATAGATGGACTACGACGCCCTTCGCCTATTTCTTCACCTTGCGCGCACGCTGCACTTCACACGCACGAGCCGCGAGTGCAACATCAGCCTCTCGGCGTTGTCTCGCACCGTGCAGCGGCTCGAAGGCGAGGTCGGTCAGCCTTTGCTGCTGCGCGATCGGCGCAGTGTTTCTCTGACGCCAGCCGGCGAATTGTTTCGCGAGCACGCCGCGGACGCGATCGCTCGCTTTCAGGTGTTGCAGCAGCGTCTGGAGGGCGCCTCGGAGAAGCTGACGGGCACGATTCGCATCTTTGCCTCGGTGACGGCGGTGCAGAGCTTTCTGCCGCGCATTTTGACGAGCTTTCGCCGCACGCACCCCGAAATTCACATCGAGCTCGAGACCGGCTATGCGACGGACGCGCTTGGTCGGCTGGAAACGGGCGCCGTCGACGTGAGCGTGGCCGCGCTGCCCGCGCGCGTCCCCCAAAACTTGGAAGCGTTGGTGGTCGTGGTCACTCCGCTCGTGTTCGTGGCCCCGGCATCCGAGTGTGAAGCGAGTCGACTCGTCGAACGGCGCCCCTTGAATTGGGCCGACGTACCGATGGTACTGCCGGCCTCGGGCCTGGCGCGCGCGGCGATCGATCGCTGGTTTTTGCGGCGCAAAGTGCGGCCCCGCGTGTACGGCGAAGTGGCGGGCAACGAGGCGATCTTATCGCTCGTGAGTTTGGGCTGTGGGGTTGGAGTGGTTCCGCGCTTGGTGGCGGACAAGAGCCCGCTGCGCGGCGAGGTTCAGGTGCTCGAGGTCGAGCCGCGCCTCGCCGAGTTTCGAGTGGGCGTGTGCACGGAGCGGCGCCTGTTGAAGACGCCCGTCGTGCGCGCATTTTGGGATTCCATCGACGAGGCGCGTGCGTAGCGGCGTGTCGACCCTGAGCAGAGGCGTGGGCGTCGCCGCGCTCGTGAGCGGGCTGCTCTCCTGCTCGGGGGCGGATGATTTTCAAACGGCAGCGCACGCCCCTTATCCAGCGATCCCGAGCGGCGGGGGAGCGACCCTGTCGCGTGCGCGTCTCGTCACGCTCGGCTACTCGAGTGACGACGCGCTGCCTGCGCTCGCGGAGTTTGCCGACTTCGTCGCCGAGTCGGGCTTCGTGACGGAGGTGGCGGGCGAATATGGGATAACGGATCTCGAACACGCGCTGCACGTTCAAATCGACGACGCCGCGCCGACCAGCCTCGACGCCGAGCAAGTTGACGCATTGCTCTCGTCCTTCATCGCCCGAGGCACGCTGCCGCAGGCGAGTGCCGCCGACTCCCCTTTCGTGTACGCGCTGTTCTTTCCCGCACAAACCTCGATCACCCGCTTTGGTGTCAACGCTTGTGAGCGCGCTGGCGACCACGGCTATCACGAGCGCTCGGAGTCGTCGGCGGTAAGCTATCTGGTCGTTCCGAGTTGTGAGCCCGCCTTCTCAGCGTTGCTGAGCCAGCTTGGAAGCGAACAGGTGGACTTCGCGCGATTGCTGGTGGACACGCTCACGAACCCTTCGCCGCAGAACGAGCCCGCCTTTGCCCTGACCGACGACAGCGAGCCATTTAGCGCGCTTGGTCACGAAGTGGGCGATCTGTGCTGGGGGCGCTTCGTGCAACGCGGGCCCGGCTACTACTTGCAGCGAGCCTGGTCGAATCGCGGCGCGAGTCGAGGATCACCGTGTGTCCCCGCGGAGCCTTCCGCCATTCCGTTCGGGATCAGTAGCGTTCCGGCCAGCAAGCAGACCGTCGACGTCGGAGTCGCTTTTGGCTTTCGGGTGGAGGGCTGGTCCGCGCGGGCGCGGCCGGATTGGTCGCTGCGCGCCACGCCCTTCCGAGGTACGTACGCGATTCAAATCGCCCTCTCCGAGAGCACGATCAACAACGGGCGGACGAGCGCTCTCGAGCTGACGCTGCCGTTCTCGCTGCCGTCAGGCACTGAAGGTGCCGTGCTCTTGCAAGCGGATGACGGCGTGGAGCTGCCGGCCTGGCCGGTGACATTCCGCGTGCGTTAGGGCCCGCACGTGACTTGACGTCGGCAATCGCTTCGCGATTGTCCCGGGGCCGTGCCCAAACCACCGCGCGGCTCAGCCGCGCCTAGTTCAGTGAATGGCGGGCAGGCTGCCGTCCGCATTGCGCTGGACCGCCTTGGCCTGTGCGCCGGTCATGCTGAAACTTACCGCGGACGAGTTCGTGAGCGAGCAGTATTCGCCCTTGGGGTCGTCGTGCCCGCCGCACATGCTGAGCTTCGGAACGCTCGGATTATTGTTGCGGACGAAGCCGCAGGCCAGGTTCTCGAAGGCGAAGGAGTTCGTGACCAAATGCACCGCGCCGCCTTGGTTGGCGTCGCCCGCCGTCGGTGCGCCGCCGAGTTTGAAGCCATTGCCGTCACCTGCGGGGTTGCTTTGGCCGGCGCTGGTCTTGCCGTTGAGGAATGCCCAACAGTTGTCGATGCTGACGACGTCGTTCGAGGCAAACAGATCCCAGCCGTCGTCGGAGTTGTTCCAGGAGCGGCAGCCGCGAAACACGTTGCCTGGCCCAATGTAGAGCTTGGCCGCAAAGCCGTCGGCATTCTCGCCGCCGGTGGTGGAGTCGTAGTTCTCGTACGAGTCGCAGTTCAACACTGTATTGTAAGCGCCGCGCGTGGCGTCGCTCGCGAGCGAGCTGTCGACGGTGATCTGCAGGCCGGTGTCGTCGCAGCCGTGAGTCACCAGCCACTCCAACGTGTTGTGCGAGCCGGTCACGTGGATGCAGTTGTCGCCGGCGTTGATGACGTCGATGCCCTTCAAATGCCAGTAGTCGCCCTTGAGTTCGAGCCCGCGCGCCGAGCTGCTGCCGCGCGTCTGCGCCGAAAAGTCGAACACCGGGCGCGCCCCCGCCGCCGCAAAGACGTTGATGGGGTTTGCATCAGTGCCGCTCTTGGTAAGCTGAACGGTGGCGCTCCAGGCGTAGGTGCCGGGCTTTACCCAGATCGTCGAGCCAGCGCTGGCGTGCGTTTGCGCTGTCGTGAGTGTCTTGAACGGTGCCGCCTCGCTACCCGGGTTCGAGTCGAGTCCATCGGGGGCGATCCAAAGGCTGGTGCCCGAGACGCCTCCGCTCGCCGCACCACCGGCGGCAGCACCTGCGTTGGCCTGGCCGCCTGCGACTGTCGCGCCGCCGGCTCCCGAAGTGACGCCTCCGCTCGCGCTGCTCTGCCCGCCTGCCGTGCTGCTTGCGCCGCCACTCGCCGCCGCACTGCCACAGTAGGTGTTTGCCTCGCCTGCGGTGGGGCTGGCTCCGCCAGTAGCGGTGCCACCGGTTGTCGGTGTGGCTCCTCCGCTCGCGCCGCCGCTGGTCGAGGCCGTCGCGCCGCCGCTGCCGCCCTCCAACGTGCTGCCCGTACTGCCGCAGGCGCCGGTTGCGAGTACGCCGAGCCCGACGCCGCACGCGAGGAGCGCTGCGGTCGTGAATCGAATAGGAGCGGGACGCAGCGAGAGAGCCGAGCGTGGCATGAACACTTCTTTCGTTCGATCGTTGCCTGCGTTGAAAAGCTGCAACGCTCGAGGGAGAGCCGACGAGGGGGCTGCCTGACAAGTGTTGCCAGCGCCCTCCGCCGGCTCATTCCGCAGCCCGCCGGCTCATTCCGCAGCCCGCCGGCTCACGCCGCAGCGCGAACGTGCGATTCGCGTGGCTTGGGCGCGAAGCGATGGCGGCCCAGTCACCCCGCGGTGATACAGAACATCCGTCCAGGTAGGTCATTAAAGGCGAGAGCCGCCTTTCGGGGCCGAGAGGCTGCCCAACGCTCGGTTTTGCCAGCGCGCGCGGCTACCAACAGCTGCGTGGGGCTGGCGCGCCACCAGACCCTTGCCGTACGCGGCTTCGTTTGAACTCTGCCGGGCTCGGTCGACCGACGCGCACGTTTCCGCGCCGGCCCCCAATGAACGGCGGTGCTTGCCGAACCAGGGTTACGCGACTGGGCACGTCACGGCTCAGCACGGCGCGATTGCCGCTATACTGCGGGCCTGATGAGGAGGTTTGGTTTCAACGGGCGCGAGTCTGGCCGCGCGTCGGCCGTCGCGGCACTGCTGGTTGCCTCCGCGTTGTGGTGCCGTGCGGGCTTTGCCGAGCCCAAGCGCGCTCGGGCGGGCAGTGCGACGACCCAGTCGAACTCTTCGGCGGCCGAGCTGTTTCGGGTCGGGCGCGTCGCCTACGACAGTGGGGATTACGTCGCTGCGGTCTCCGCGTTTCAAGCCTCGTATCAGCTCTCGAAGAAGCCGAGTTTGCTGTTCAACATCGCGCAGGCCCTGCGCTTGGCGGCGAGGTGCGAGGAGTCGCTCGGTTATTACGACGAGTACCGCGCCGCTATCGGCAGCGAGCTGCCGAGCGACTTCGACGACTTGCGAAGTCAGGCCGAGCGTTGTGCCGAGCAACAGCGGCCTGCTGAACATGCCGCCTCAGCGACGACTGGGGCGACTCTCGTGCCCAGCGACGCGGCTCTGTCGCCCGCGACGCCCGCGCCCTCTGCCGCGCCTGCGGGGGCAAGTGCGCCTGCGTTGTCGGCCACGCCGTCGAACAGCCCGGCGCCCGTGGCGAAGGCCAACCAGGCGCTGGCGACTGCCTCGGCCGGCGCTGGATTGGAGCCGAAAGCGGGTTCTTCGCATGCCGCTGCG
>JAEUAF010000391.1 GCA_019695485.1 Sorangium sp. | reverse complement strand
GCACTCAGTGGACAGAGCCACACCATGGCTCGCATTTGCCGACCATGGCCATCTGGGGTTCAGATGCGGCGAACACGTGGGCCGTCGGGCTGCAAGGCAGCGTGAGTCGGCTGCAGGGTCACGAATGGGCGCGGATCGGAGGCGAAATGGGCCCAAGCTTTCTGTCCGTCTGGGGCAGCGCAGCGAACGACGTTTGGATCGTGGGCAGCGCGGGAGCGATCTTGCACTGGAATGGAACGGAACGCGCGACGGTTCCGAGCGGCACAAGCAACGATCTACACGCCGTGCGCGGCTTCGGCGCCAACGACGTGTGGGCGGCCGGCGATCAAGGCACGATCTTGCACTGGCAAGGCACGGCGTGGGCGAGCTCGAGCAGCCCATCGACGCGCGCGCTGCTTGGCATTTGGGGGGCGAGTGCGCGAGACCTCTGGCTGGTCGGTGAAAACGGAGTCATCCTGCGTCGCCAAACCTGAACGGAAAACGCCGCGGCTCCCGGAAGGCGCTAATGCCGCTCAGGCTGAGGCGGTTCAGTCGCCCAGGCTGTTCAAGAGCTGAATGTAGGCTTTCAGCTCGAAAGGCTTTACCCGCAGGTCGCTGGCGCCGAGCGCGACGGCGCGTTCGCGGTCGTGAAGGCTGTCGGAGCTCGTCAACATGATTAGCGGAATCTGTTCATATTCCGCGTGTCTACGCACCTCGCTCAGCGCCTCGAAGCCGTCCATCTTGGGCATGTTGACGTCCAACAGGATCATCGCGGGCGTAGGCTTGCGGCCGGCGCTGACCTCGCTCAGGTAACCGAGGAGCGCCTCGCCACTATCCAGCGTCAGCAGCGGATTCGAAAGCGCGGCGCGCGCGTAACAATCCGCGACGAGTTCGCGATCGTTGCGGCTGTCGTCGACGTAGATGATCTCGTTCTGGTTGATGACCTTCAAGCGTTGTCCCCGGCGAGATTCTAGATTAGCGTCCCCGCGAGGTCGGCGCAAAACGGCCTCGGTGAGAAGGGAGCTAGCGAGTACGTTGATGTCACACCTGGCCGTCCGCGTACAGGTCCGGGTGACAGGCTTGGTGCAGGGCGTGGGGTTTCGACCCTTTGTCTGCCGCCTCGCTGAGCGCAGCCGCGTCGCCGGTTCCGTAGAAAATCAGGGGGATTGCGTCTTCATCGACGCGCAGGGGGCGCCCGCTGATCTGCGTGTATTCTTGGCTGCGATCGAGAGCGAGCCCCCGCCCGCTTCGCAGATCCAGTCGCTCGAGGTGGAGCCCGCGCCGCCGTTGCCCGAACTCCGGGGCTTTGCGGTGCGCCCCGCGCGCGAGGTGCGCCTAGGCGGCCTAGTGCTCGCGCCAGACCGCGGAATTTGCGGGGACTGTCGCGCGGACTTTCACGACCCTCACAACCGCCGTTACCGCTATCCGTTCACTCACTGCGCAAGCTGCGGTCCGCGTCTGAGTATCGTCGAGGCGCTGCCCTATGATCGAAAGCGCACGAGCATGGCGCCCTTCCCGCTCTGCGCGGCCTGCCAACGGGAATACGATGACCCAAACGATCGACGCTTCCACGCGGAGATCAACTCGTGCCCCGAATGTGGACCGAGCTTGACGTTCGAGGCGCGCAGCGAAGCGCTGCGCGAAGCAGCCCAGGCTGCTCCGCTCGAACAATTCAGTCGGGCGCTCGCCGCGGGACGCATCGGCGCCTTGCTCGGCTTCGGCGGGTTCCACCTAGTCTGTCGCGCCGATCAGGACGCGATTGTAGCCGAGCTGCGCACTCGCAAGGGGCGCCCTCACAAGCCCTTTGCCGTGATGGTGCGCGACCTCGAGGTAGCGCGTCGCCTGGCTCAAGTTTCCGACAGCGACGCTGAGCTGCTGCAGGCCGCCCGAGGACCCATCGTCCTCGTCAGAAAACAAACCCCCGATCCCTTGTCCGTGCTCTGTGCGCCAGGCTTGAGCCAAATCGGCCTATTCTTGCCGTATTCCGGGCTGCATTTACGACTCTTCGAGCAAGGCGGCTTCGACGCGTTGATCATGACCAGCGCCAACCTATCGAGCGCGCCGATGATTCATCACGAAGCATCGACGCTGACGCGCACTTGGGAGCTCGCCGACGTACGGCTCAGTCACAATCGAGTCGTGGCGACGCCCTGCGAGGACTCAGTCGTCCGCGCGCAGGCCGAGGGCGTGCAATTCATCCGTCGCTCGCGCGGCTACGTGCCAAGTCCCTTGGCCTTGCCCCAAAAGATCGCGCGACTCAGCGCGCTCGCGGTCGGCGGCCACCAAAAAGCGACCTTCGCCATCGCCAAGGGCGGGCAGGCCTGCCTCAGCCCGTTTTTGGGCGATCTGGGTCATTTCGACAATTATCTCCACTACGCGGCGATGGTCGAGCGCTGGCAACGGCTGTTCGAGGTGCGGCCGGAGCTCGTGATTCACGACGCGCATCCGGGCTACGCAAGCTCCGAGTTTGCGCGCGAGCATGCGCGAGCCCTGGGCGTGCCGTGCGTCACTGTGCAGCACCACCACGCGCACTTTGCCAGCGTGTTGGTTGAGCATGGCATCGAGGCGCCGGCGCTCGGCGTCATCTTCGACGGCTCCGGGTACGGCGACGACGGCGCTGTTTGGGGCGGTGAGTTCCTGCTCGGTGACCTCGAGCACTGCACGCGAGTCGGCCACCTGCGGCCGTTCCGTTTGCCCGGCGGCGAGCGCGCAGTGCATGAGCCTTTTCGCGTCGCCGTATCGTTGCTACTTCAGGCCAAGCTAGAACCGGGTCGGTGGCTCGGCAGCATTCCCCCGCCACTTCTCGAGGCCATTGGCCGCCTCTGCCACAGCGACCGCAGCGAGATAGCCCCGCTCTCGACCAGCGTGGGACGGCTCTTCGATGCGGTGGCCGCGTTGGTTCTCGGGCGGACCCACACGAGCTACGCGGGCCAGGCGCCAGTCGAGCTCGAGTCCCTGGCGGAGACCTGCGACGAACGCTCTCAATATCCCTTTGAATTCGAGGGCGCGCCTAAGCTCGTCGTCGACTGGCGGCCCTTGCTAGCCGCCTTGGTCAAAGACCTGTCGGCGCGGGTTAGCCAGGCCCAGGTTGCTCGCCGTTTCCATAACACGCTGATCGCGTTCAGCGTGGAAGCGAGCGCGTGGCTCGCGCAGCAACACGGCGTCTCTCTGGTGGTGCTGAGCGGCGGCGTGTTCCACAATGAGGCCTTGTTGCGCGGCGTGACGCACGGCCTGCGGGCGCGAGGGCTGACGCCGATCATCAACCGCCAGGTCGCCCCGAACGACAGCGGACTGTGTTTAGGGCAACTCGCCGTGGGGATGGCGCGCGCATGTGCCTGAGCGTGCCTGGGCGGGTGCTCTCGATTGGAGCGGAAACGACGCCGCGCATGGGCGTCGTCGAATTCGGGGCAGTGCACAAGGAAGTCTGCCTGGATGCGGTGCCGACAGCGCGCATCGGGGACTTCGTGTTGGTTCACGTGGGCTATGCGCTGACGCTGTTGAATGCTACCGAGGCAGACGCTCTACTCGCTTTGTTGCACGATCTCGCGGCGGAGATGGACTCATGAAATACGTGGATGACTATCGCGACTCCAAGCTCATCGCCTCGCTCCTTCGGCGACTTCGAGATCTCGCTAGCCGGCGCTGGACACTGATGGAAGTCTGTGGTGGGCAGACGCAGTCGATCGTACGCTACGGGCTCGACGAACTCGTCTCCGAGCAAATCGAGCTCCTGCACGGCCCCGGCTGCCCGGTGTGTGTCACTCCGCTGCACTTGCTCGACGCGGCCTGCGAGCTTGCGAGCGACCCCAATGTGCTCCTCTGCTCGTTCGGAGACATGTTGCGCGTGCCGGGTTCGAGCTCGAACCTGGCGGCTTTGAAGAGCGCCGGCGCGGGGATCCGCGTGATCTACTCGCCGCTCGACGCGGTCGCACTGGCGGAGCGCTTTCCCACGCGACAAGTCGTGCTGTTCGCGATTGGCTTCGAAACCACGGCACCAGCCAACGCGACCGCTCTGCTATTGGCGCACCAGCGAAAGCTCACTAACTTCAGCCTGCTTTCGTCGATGGTCTTGGTGCCACCTGCGGTCGCAGCGATCTTCGACGCGCCACACAACCGCGTTCAGGCGTTGCTCGGCCCCGGACACGTTTGCAGCGTGGTCGGCAGCGGCGACTATGAGCGCCTCAGCGCGCGCTACCAGGTTCCGATCGTCATCACGGGCTTCGAACCGGTCGATTTGTTGGAGGGCATGCTGCGCTCGGTCGCGTTGCTCGAGACCGCGCAAGCCAGCGTCGATATCCAATACGTGCGCGCGGTCAAAGCCGAGGGCAATCCCGAGGCACGCCGCGCCGTGGAGCGGGCCTTCGAGGTCTGCGATCGGACCTGGCGCGGCATCGGCGTCATCCCAGCGAGTGGTCTCAGGCCAGCGCCCGCGTTCGCCGAATTCGACGCCGAAAAGCGCTTCCAACTGCGTGTCTTGCAAGGCGCAGAGAATCCCGCCTGCATCAGCGGGCAGATCCTCACGGGCGCGAAGAAGCCCACGGAGTGCCCGGCCTTCGGCGCGCCGTGCACGCCCGAGCAGCCGCTGGGGGCCACCATGGTCTCGCAGGAGGGAGCCTGCGCCGCTTACTATCACAATCAGCGAAAGCGTTCGCATGCCGCGCTCGTGGCAAACCGCTCAGGGTCGCGCGTCAGTCCGCTCACGTCGGCGCCCGAAACGGCGCCGCGCCCTGCCGCACCAAGCTCGAAAGAGCGCTCGCTATGACGGACTTTGCGCTCCAATGCCCCGCGCCTGCGCTCGATGCGGCGGGGCTCATCGTTTTGGGGCACGGCAGCGGGGGGCGCCTGAGCCACGAGCTTCTCCGTCAGGTCTTTCTGCCCGCCTTCCAGAATGAAGAGCTCTCGCGCCTGGAAGACTCGGCGCGAGTCAGCGTCTCCCGCGGTGAGATCGCGCTGACGACCGATGCCTTCGTGGTAAGCCCGGTCGAATTTCCGGGGGGTGACATCGGCAAGCTCGCGGTATGTGGCACGGTGAACGATCTGGCGGTGAGCGGCGCCACCCCGCTATTCCTGACAGCCTCGTTCGTGTTGGAAGAAGGCCTTTCGATCGCGCTCTTGTCCCGCATCGTGGCCTCGATGCAGCGCTGCTGTCTAGAGGCTTGCGTGAAGCTCGTAGCGGGTGACACCAAGGTCGTCGAGCGCGGCAAGGCGGACCAAGTGTTCATTACCACCAGCGGCGTGGGCGTCTTTGCCGAAGGCAAGCGGCTCTCGATTCGGGATGCGCGCCCTGGGGACTGCATCTTGATTTCGGGCAGCGTCGGGGATCATGGGGTCGCGATTCTCTCGAAACGCGAGCACCTCGAGTTTACGACCGACCTCGAGAGCGATTGCGCACCGCTCGTCGAGCTCTGTCGAATGTTGCGCGAAACTCAGGGCCTGCGCTGCATGCGCGATCCCACGCGCGGCGGGCTGGCGACGGCCCTGCACGAGATTGCTCAGGCGTCCGGAGTGGGCATACTGCTCGAAGCTGCCGCTGTCCCGGTCAAACCTGCAGTGCGCGGCGCGTGCGAATTGTTTGGCTTCGATCCGCTGTACATGGCCAATGAGGGCAAAGTGCTGTCGATCATCGCTGAGAGCGAGGCCGAGCACGCCGTGCGGCGTCTGCGCGAACACCCGCTCGGCCGAGACGCCGCCATCATTGGCCGAGTCAGCGAGGAACACCCTGGAATCGTGCGGGCGCGCTCTGCGTCCGGCTATTGCCAAGAGCTTCGGCTGTTGGCATCCGATCTACTGCCGAGGATTTGTTAGCCGCCGCGCAGGAAGGACGCCGAAGACACATGAGCCTATCGACGAAGGAGCCGGAGGAAATCAGCGTGTTGTGGCTCACGGCCGGACTCGGCTGCGATGGCGACACCATCGCCATGACCGCCGCCACGCGGCCGAGCCTCGAGGACTTGGTGCAAGGCATCATTCCGGGTGTGCCGAAGCTCCGCTTGTACAATCCCGTGCTCGCGTACGAAGTCGGCGACGATCTGCTCGAGGCCTTCGAACGCGGCGCGAACGGACTCTTGAATCCGTTCATCCTGGTCGTGGAGGGCTCGATTCCGGACGAGAGCAACAAAAGTGGCGGGGTGTGGGCTGGCTTCGGCAACGATTCCGCCACGGGCCAGCCGATCCCCACGTGTCGTTGGATCGATCGCCTCGCTTGCGAAGCCTGGGGAGTGGTCGCTATCGGCACCTGTGCCGCTTACGGAGGCGTCCACGCGATGGCCGGCAACCCGACGGGTGCGATGGGGCTCGCGGACTACCTGGGCCATGACTTCGTTTCGCGCGCGGGCGTGCCGATCGTGGCCGTTCCGGGCTGCCCCGTGCAGCCCGACGCCTTCATGGAAACGCTGCTCTATTTGCTGCGACAGGTCGCGGGAAAAGCGCCCATGATCCCGCTCGACCCCCAGGGACGCCCAGAGTGGTTGTTCTCGGACACGGCGCACGAGGGCTGCGGTCGCGGCGGCTACTACGAGCAGGCGCAGTTCTCCGACGTGCCTGGCGGCGCCCATTGCATCGTCAAACTCGGATGCTGGGGCCCAGTCGTCAACTGCAACGTCGGTAAGCGCGGCTGGATCAACGGCGTCGGCGGCTGTGCGCAGGTCGGGGGCGTGTGCATCGGCTGCACGATGCCCGGGTTTCCCGACAAGTTCATGCCGTTTCTCGAACAGCCGCCGGGTTCGCTATTGTCGGCGCAAGCGGTCTCCACGTACGGCCACTCGATTCGCACCCTGCGCCGCTTCACGCAAGGCTCGCTGAACACCGAGCCGGCCTGGCGTGGCCCACCCACGCGCCTACAGAGCGAACCCGACATTGCATCAGAAGCGGAGGTGCCGGTTGGCGACGAATAGTCGAGAAGGCAGCGACCTAGTCAAGCTCTCGTGGGACCCCATCACGCGCATCATCGGCAGCCTCGGCATCCACACGACGATCGACTTTGCCGCGAAAAAAGTGGTCGATTGCCACACGACTTCCTCGATCTTTCGCGGCTACAGCGTGTTCATGCGCGGCAAAGATCCGAGAGATGCACACTACATCACGAGTCGCATTTGTGGCATCTGCGGCGATAACCACGCGGCCTGCGCCGTGTACGCCCAGAACATGGCCTTCGGCGTCAAGCCGCCCCCGCTCGCCGAGTGGATCATCAACCTCGGCGAAGCGGCCGAGTACATGTTCGATCACAATCTGTTCCAAGACAATCTGGCGTCGGTCGACTACAGCGAGCGCATGGTTCGCGAGACGAACCCGAGCGTGATCGCGCTTGCCGAACGTACGGAGGCGCCGCACGCGCGAGAGCACGGCTTTCGCACCATGCTGGAGCTGATGCAGGCGCTGAACCCGTTCACGGGCTCGTTCTACAAAGAGGCGCTGCAGATGAGCCGGCTGACGCGCGAGATGTTCTGCTTGATGGAGGGCCGCCACGTTCACCCGTCGACGCTCTACCCTGGCGGGGTCGGCACCGTGCCGAGCGTCCAGCTATTCAACGACTACCTCGTGCGGTTGCTGGCGTACATCGATTTCATGAAGCGCTCGGTGCCGCTACACGACGACCTCTACGACTTCTTCTATCAGGCGCTGCCCGGCTACGAGCAGGTCGGCGAGCGGCGCATTCAGCTCGGCTGTTGGGGCGCATTTCAAGACCCGGAAGCCTGCGACTTTCGCTACGCCACGATGAACACCTGGGGCCGCAAGATGTTCGTTTCGCCGGGCATCGTGCTGGATGGGAACCTCGTGACTCGTGACCTGGTCGAGATCAATCTCGGCATTCGCATCCTGCTCGGCAGCTCGTTTTACGAGGACTGGGACAAGGCGCCGACGTTCGTCGAGCGCGACCCGCTCGGCAATCCGGTGGACCGTCGCCATCCCTGGAACCAGACCACGTCGCCCAAGCCGCAGCGTCGAGACTTCGAGGACAAGTACAGCTGGGTGATGTCGCCGCGCTGGTATCACGCGAAGAGCGGTAAACACTTGGCGCTAGACACAGGCGGCGGCGCCTTGGCGCGTTTGTGGGTCACCGCGCTGTGTGGCGAGGTCAATCTCGAAACGCTGCGCGCGACCGGCAACGGCGTCGAAATCCATCTTCCGAAGACCAAGAACTTCGAAAAGACCTGCATCAAGTGGCAGATCCCACGGCACAACAACAGCATCGAGCGAAACCGCGCGCGCACCTATTTCCAAGCCTACGCGGCGGCGCTCGCGCTTCACTTTCTCGACAAGGCGATGGACCTCGTGCAGCGCGGCAAGCTCGAAACCTGGGCGCCGTATCAGGTGCCCAAGGAGGCCGTGGCTTGCGGTTTCCACGAAGCCGTTCGCGGCACACTCTCTCACCACGTCGTGATCGAGGGCGGAAAGATCGCCAATTACCACCCCTATCCCCCCACTTCTTGGAACGCGAGTCCGCGCGACCCCGAAGGCACTCCGGGGCCCTACGAAGATGCCGTGATGGGCACGCCGCTGTTCGAGGAAAACTCGCGCGACCAGTTCAAGGGCATCGACATCATGCGCACCGTGCGAAGCTTCGATCCGTGTATGCCGTGCGGCGTTCACATGTATCTCGGCGACGGCCGCACCTTGGAGGTGAGCCATGTTCCGACCTTCGGAGCAGCCGGCATCTCTAGCACCTGAGTTCGGCTCCTCTGCTGCGGATGGCGAGCAGGCCCTCGCCGCGAGCGTTCAAGCGGAGTTTGGCGCGCTCTTGCGCACACTTCTTTATGAAGGCTACTCCCTGTTTCCGTATCGTCGCGCTGCGCTGAAGAACCAATATCGTTGGAATTTCGGCGTACTCTCGCCGCCAGCAGCGAGCAACGATGGCCCGACGTCGACGTCGTTCCTGCAAGCCGAGATCGTGCTCACGCCACCTCGCGCGGCCACGCCAAACCCGCCCGAGCTTGCGGAGGCTGCATGGGGCACGCTCGGAGTTTGTGTCGTGTTCTTGCAGCAGACGCTCGAGGGTCGCGTCGAGGAGCATTGGATTGGGCGTCGACTTCCCTTTTCGTCGCTGGCAGCGACGAACATCTGCGCGCTTTCGGAGTCACCGATTCGAGCCGAGCTCGAGCTTGCCTCGCGCGTGGCGCCGGGCGCCGACGACTGTCGCATTCTCACGCTAACCGTCCGAAACCTGGAAACCCTCGCCGCGTCGGAGTTGCCTTCGGATCGCTTCCAGGCGCGCACGCAGTTGCTCGCGCGTTCGCTGCTGGCCGCCCACCTGCTGCTCATCCTCGACGAGGCTCGCGCGGTTTCGGCGACCGCGCCCCCTGAGCGGCTCCGCGCGGCCGTCGCGAGCTCGGTGAACCTCCACACGTGGCCAGCGCTCCTCGACCCGAGCGGCAAGGCAACGCTGTGGAGTCCGATCATCGTCGGCGACTTGCCGGAGCTCGCCGCGGCGAGTCCCGGGCACAGTTTCGACTCGACGGAAATCGACGAACTCGCGCAGCTCGCGACGCAGTCCCTGAGCGACTCCGAGCAGCGCGCGCTGCTGGCCGACGCGGATCCGCGCACGACTGAGCTTTTGACGCGCAGCGCCGCCCTGCCGCTCGAGGCCCAGGGCGCACTCCACGCGAGCCAACTGCACGCACCCCGAGCGCCGGCCGCCTTCCAGCCGGGAGATCGGGTGCGGCTTTACCCACGCCGCGGCGGCGACGTCTGGGATGTCGTGCTGAGCGGCAAGCACGCTACGATCGTGGGCGTTGATTGGGACTTCGAGGGCCACTGCCACCTGTCCGTCAGCGTCGACGATGACCCGGGCGCCGATCTCGGTAAAGCTTATGCGATGGCGCACCGCTTCTTCTTCAGCGCTGACGAAGTGAGGCGCGTGTGACCAACACCCAAGGCGTTGGCCTGCGTGGGGAGCAAGCAGCTTGCGCTACGACCCTGGTCGCCGGCGTCGGCAATCTCTTTCTTGGAGATGACGGCTTCGGGAGCGAGGTGGTTCGCGCGCTGTCCGCTCGGCCCTTGCCGGAACACGTGAAAGTCGCTGACTTTGGGACGCGCGCGTGGGACCTGCTGCTCGAGGTCGCGCGCGGCTACGAGCGGGTCATTCTCGTCGACGCGCATCCAGCAGGGCTCGCGCCGGGCAGTGTGCGCGTCTTCGAAGCGAGCCTGCCGCACGACGTCGAGGTCTCGGGCGCGCCACTGCAGCGTTCCATGCACGAGCTACGTCCTCACGATGTCTTGAGCTGGCTGCAAGCGGAGGGCGCACCCCTGCCGCGACTCCAGGTGGTCGGTTGTGAACCTGAAAGCTTCGGCGAGCCCGAGCTCGGCCGCGTGGGGTTGAGTTCAGCCGTGAGCGCCGCGGTGCCGCGCGCTGTCCGCCTCGTCTGTGAATTGTTGAACGCGGAGTCACCGCATGCATGAACTGACCCTGACTAGCGAGGTCTGCAAGGTGGTCGCGGAAGCGAGCAAGGGTCAGCGCGTCACGGCGGTACACCTCGAAATCGGCAAGCTGTCCGGCGTGTACGCCGAGGCTATCCGCTTCTGTTTCGAGCTGGTGAGCGCCGAGTTCCCTGAACTGGCCGGCGCGGCGCTGCACATCACGGAGCCCGAAGGGCGCGCGCGCTGTCGGCGCTGCGAGCAGAGCTTCACCCTGCACTCTGCGCTTGAGGCCTGCCCTTGTGGCAGCTTCGAGCTCGATTGGATTTCCGGGCGCGGACTGATTATTCAAGCAATGGAGGTGACGTCATGTGCGGAATCTGCGGCTGTTCGAGCTTGAGTCCGGAGCCCCGACGCGAGCCTCTCGACTTGAGCAAGCCAGACACGACCCTGGTCCGGCTCGAAGCGCGGGTGCTCGGAAAGAACGAGCGTTTCGCGATGGAGAACAAGAAGCGCCTGCAGGCCGAGCGGATCTTGACGCTGAATCTGCTGAGCTCCCCGGGTGCCGGCAAGACGACGCTGCTCGAACGCACGCTCGAAGCGCTGCTGCCCACGCGAGCTGTCTTCGTGATTGAAGGCGACCAGCAAGGTGAGCTCGACGCGGAGCGCGTGCGTCGCGTCGGCTGCCCAGTCGTCCAAATCAACACCGGTTCGGGCTGCCACCTGGACGCGCAGCAGGTCAGTCACGGCTTGGACGCGCTGCCGCTGGTGCCAGATTCGTTGCTGTTCATCGAAAACGTCGGAAATTTGGTGTGTCCCGCGCTGTTCGACCTCGGCGAAGCCCGCCGCGTCGTCGTGGCGTCGACGCCAGAGGGAGACGACAAGCCCCGCAAATACCCGCACATATTTCGAGGCGCTGACGTCGTCCTGCTAAATAAGTGCGACCTTCTGCCCTATATCCGCTTTGACGTCGAACGCTTCCGTTCGATGGTGCGCGAACAGAATCCGCGCGCAGAGGTGATCGAGTGCGTTGCGACCCAAGCGAGCGGCATCGCGGCCTGGCTCGCCTGGCTCTCCCAGCAGGGGGCTGACCTTGGACGACAAGAGACCCGCAGCAGCAGCCACACCTGAGGCGCTCTCGCAAGGCGCAGTCGAACGGCTCCTCGAACTCAGACACCGCGTCGACGCCGACCCGGATCCCACCACCGAAAGCGGAGCCCTTGCCGTTCTGAGCGCGCTCGCCGGACAACGCTCAGCGGGCGCGGACAGGCCTAGCAATGCAATTCGAGACGAACGCGACTACAGCGCAAAGAAGCATCAGCTTCTGCTCGAGCAGATCCCGGCGGTCACCTTCTCTGCCGACCTGCAAGGCGGCCTCAGCGACCTCTACGTCAGTCCTCAAATCGAGAAACTATTGGGGTTTACCAGCGACGAATGGCTGCAAGATCCCGTGCGCTGGTATCGCCAGCTGCACGAAGACGACAAGGCGCGCTGGACCGAGGATTTCGCGAGCGTCGTCAGCAAGGCCGAGCCGTTCCAGGGCGTGTATCGCTTCATCGCCAAGGCGGGCCATGTGGTCTGGGTGCGGGGCGCCGTCAACTTCATCCGCGATGACAGCGGACGCCCGCGTTTCTTGCAGGGCGTTGGCTTCGATATCAGCGAAATCAAACGCGGGGAGGCCGCGACTCAACAAGCTGAGCAGGTGTTGCGCGACGCCAAGCGGGATCTCGAACGCGAGGTCGCCGAGCGCACAGAGGAGCTACGGCTTCAGCTCGACCGGTTACGTCGAGCGGAGGAGCGCTTCAAGCTCGCCGTCGAGGCCTCGCCGAGCGCAATGTTGGTGTCCGACGCCGACGGTAAGATCTTGCTCGTGAACCGTCAGCTCGAGCGGCTGTTTCGCTACGAGGAGAGTGAGTTACTCGGCCAGTCCGTGGATCTGCTGGTGCCGCGCGCGTCGTCCGAGGCGCACGCGCGCCTGCGTGACGGCTATTTTCGCGAACCCACGGCCCGCCGCATGGGGGAAGGTCGTGATTTGTTCGGTCGACGTAAAGACGGCAGCCTGGTGCCCGTCGAGATCGGCCTCACGCCGATTCAAACCAGTGAAGGCTGGCTCGCGATCAGCGCCATCATGGACATCAGCCAGCACATGCAGCGCGAAGAAGTGCTGCGCGACCAGGCGAGCCGGCTCGAACGCTCCAACCGCGAACTCGAGGAATTCGCGCACGTCGTGTCTCACGATTTGCAGGCGCCGCTGCGCCAAATCAGCAACTACGCACAACTCATCGAGTCCTGCCTCCACGATGAACGCCCCGAGGCGCGCAGCAGTGGCGAAAAGTACCTGGGCAGAATGGTCGATAGCGTGGCTCGCATGCGGCGACTCATCAACGACCTCCTGCTCTATTCGCGCGTGTCCGCGTCGAAGGACGCGGAAGCCGTGAGCCTCGATGCGGTGGTCAACGACGTCTGCGCCGATTTGAACGCGCTCATCGTGTCGACCGGCGCTCGTGTGGTGCGCCAGGCGCTGCCAAGCCTGATGATTCGACGCCTCCACATGCAACAGCTCTTTCAAAACCTGATCCAAAACGCCATCAAGTACCGCCGGCCCGGCGTGCCACCCGTGATCGAAGTGACGGCGACGCT
>JAEUAF010000384.1 GCA_019695485.1 Sorangium sp. | reverse complement strand
GGCCCCGTGTATCCGGATGCCGCAAAGTCCGCCGTCGCCGCCTGCCACCCGTAGAGCTTGCCGTCCGAGCTCGAGACGGCTTGCATGATGTAGGTCGTCATGGGTCGATCGCTTGGAACGCCTCGACGGCGCCGAAAAGCGTGGTTCCGCTGCCGCCCGTGACCTCGACCTGCAGCTGATACAGGTGCCCGCTGATCAGCTGAACCGGCGCCGAGTCGGCCACGCTCGTCGCGAGCGTCTGCGGGAGCGAGACCGTTCCGAGTGGTGCGGGCGGCGAGGCGGAAAGGTCGAACAGCCTGCCGCGCATCAAGAGCTCCGTGGTGGACACGCACCCGAGCAGGCGGAGCTTGACGGCGCGAGCGCGCGACGCCGTGAACGCCCCGACGACGTTCCACCCGGGAGTGGTCGCGACCGCCTGAACCATGACGCTCCCGGCGCCGGCGTCCTGCCGCGCGAGCGCGCGGCCGACGGCGTCATCGAGTAGCCGCCAGTTGCGGTTGACGTCCCGAGCGAAGCCGCGGAACCCGGAGCGGGTCTGATTCTCGAACGTGTTCGTTTCGGTGAGCCCGACGTTGGTGGTTACCACGACGAGCCGCAGCGATGCGTCGGTGACGCCGTCGACCGTCAGATCGATTTCCCACTTCCCCGAGGTCTGCGGGGGCAACTGGAACGCCGGCGGTCTGATCGCGTTTGAAACGTAGTCTGATCCGTCGAGCGCCCACCCTACTGGTAGGGCAAACTCGGGCGGATAGGACGTGATGCGCCACGCGACGGAGCCCCACCCGGTGACGTCCGCGCCAAGGAGCTGAACCGTCTGCCCGTGCTCGGCTCGGATGGTTCCGGATGCGGCCGCGTCGCGGTTCAGCGCGGCCATCGCGACGACGGACATCAGTCAGCCACGCCGTGCTTGTTGAAGCTGCCGATTTTGACGCACGTCCACGCGCCAGCGAGAAACTCAAACTCCCCCCAGTGGTTGGCCCACACGGTCGCGAGTAGGTTCGTCGCGTCGTCGCGCACCAGGCAATCGAAGGTCGCGCTCAGGTTCGCCACAGACATAACGTCGCCGTTTCCAGCGTCCGTGTTCTGCAGCGTAAAGACGCCATTTTGCGAGAGTAGGTTCGGCGGGATAACGATCGATTGGAGCGATGAGTTGAAGCTTCCGGAGAACGAGTTCGCTTTGAAATTCGAGCGCCGGATCCTGCCCTTGCCTCCGAGTGTGAGCGGGCTGAACAGCTGGATCGCGCTGCTCCCATCAAGATTTCCGATGTTGATTGCTGGGCTCGAGATCGAAACCGTCCCGCCGGAGATGAACGCGCCGTTCAGAGCTTGAATAAGTCCAGCGGCTTGGATGTTGCCGCCGGCGGAGACGTCACCAGTGAGCGACGATCCACCCTGCACCGCGAGCGCCCCAACGATCCGACCGGACCCCGAGCACACGAAGACCTCGCCCGTCGTCGACGTGATCAGAAGCTTGCTCTTGACCGTGACAGTTTTCGAGAGGTCGGTGCCCGCCGCACCGCCACCGAGCACCGTCACCGCGACCGAGCTGAACGGGATATCCGTGTAGACCGCCGGAGTCGATCCACCCGGCACGGCATAGAATCCTGGATCCGTGCCCTGGACGCCGCCCACGGAAAGCTTGCCCGTCGAGCTCACTTGCAGAAACGTGGTGAACTTGGCGCCACTTCCGCCGAGCACGATCAGGCTGCTCGGTGCCCACGTGCCACCCTCCGCCGCGTTCAGGCAGCGAGTGATCGCCGAATCGAAATAGGCCGCGTCTGCCGCGGTAAACACGCCCTTGTCGGGCCACACGTTGCCAGGGTATCGGAACGTAAAGGCGGCCATTCAATTCGCTTTCACGGTGTGTGCGCGCCGTTCGCGCGCGCGGTAGTAGTCGCGGAGATAGCGCCCACGCTGCGCTTGGTCGCCTTGCTGTTGGCGCTCGCCGAAGTCGTGACAGTGATGGTCCCAACGGCGCGCGCGGTTTTCTTGCTGACGCCGGTGACTGCTGTCGTCGCGGCGATGAGCGCGGGCGACGTGTTCGCTCGCGACGAGTTGCCGCGCCCGGTGACCA
Source organism: Sorangium sp. (assembly GCA_019695485.1). Taxonomy (GTDB): domain Bacteria; phylum Myxococcota_A; class Polyangia; order Polyangiales; family Polyangiaceae; genus PMG-095. The sequence goes on along the minus strand of JAEUAF010000384.1, from coordinate 8,650 downwards.
CCGTCGTCGCCGCGGCGTAGCCGGCAACGTTGGTGTTCACGTCCGGCGTCACGGTGCTCGGTGTCGTGAACGAGCTCGCCCCCAGGATGCCGCGCGTCGCGTCACCGAGCAGGAATGAGCCAGCGTCGCTCGCAATGCACCACTGGCTAACCCCGCGCATGGCGCGCGTGAGGTAGTCATCCACGCGCTGGCGCTTCACCGGGTCGATCGCCGCGGCGTGCTTGAGCACGACGCGCACAAATCGCTGGGTACTGATCCAGACCGGGTGCGGACGGCAGGCAACGGTCCCCGCGTCGTGCGCTTGCGTAAAAACAGCGGTGATCGTGTCGTCGGCGACCGCGAGGATCGTGACCGCCTCGGTGCGAGCGCGCGGATCCGGATCGAACGAGTAGACCTCTCCGGCGATGGGCGCCGTCGAGTCGCCGAGCAGAAAAAAACCCACCGTAACCGGCGTGTTCAGGATACTCACCTCGTCGAGGATCTTGAAAATCTTCCTCTCGGCCGTGTCCTCCGTGAACACGCCAACATTGTTCGGCGATGCGGGCCACACCAGCGCGCCGCCGCTGGTCGTGTTGACGTCGACCGAAACGAAATCGGTCCCGAGCATCTCCGTTAGCGCAGCGGGTAGCGCCGCGAGGCTCACGCCCTGAGCGATGCGCTGGCGCAGCGAAAGCGCCGTTTGCCGGTCGCTGATCGTAGCGCCGAAGGTCGGCACCACTTGGTATTCCTGCTCGAGCTTGGCGAGGAGCTCTTGCGCTGTCGCTGGGTTTCGGTTGCTGCCGGCGCGCTCGAGTTGCTCGCGCGCCATAGCGAGCCCCGTTGCGAATGCCCAGAGCAGCGCTTGGAACGAGCTCACGTCGGGCGCGCTGTCAACCGAGGCGTCGTCCAGCGGTAACGTGGAGTCTCCCATATCGTCGATGAACGACGCGCGAAGCTCGGAATAGAACTGCAGCCGATACGCTGTCCAGTCGCCTTCGAAGTCTGAGATCGGCATGGCGCTTCACGCGAGCGGAAAGGCTGCGATGTCTCCGAGCTCGAGAAGGTACGCGGTGGCTCCCGCCGTGCCGACGGTCGCCGAAACGCCAAGGCCCTCTTGGATGATCGAGTTACCGATCGCCTGTAGATCAAGCACTTTCGTGACCACGTGGTTCGTGATCGTGCTCGGCCACGATTGCGGCGAGAACGGGTAGCGCTTCCCGCGGCCGCCCGGATCGAGCACGGTGCTTAGCTGTTCGCCCGGGCCGAGCGTGTAAAAGTACTGATAAATGGGAAGAGCGATGTCATCGATCGAACCGCTCCAAGGCGAAGCGCGCTGCCCAACGATCGGCGTGTAGCTCGTATCACTCGCGCTGTTCGTGGTGTCGCATGTGATCACCCACGGCCCCGTGCCGGTGAAGCTTAGGATCCGCTTCCGCATGAACGTGCCGCCGAGGAGCGAATAGAAGCAAATCGTTTGCCCCGCGACTGGCTGAGTTTCTCCGGAATAGTTCGCGTCGTCACGCGCGAGCGTGAAGTGCGTTGCGTCAGTAGCAGCGGCGACCTTGATGGCGCCCGCGCCCGCTGCGCGCCGGATTGGCCAGCGTGCGGCATCCTTCCAGCCCGCCGCCGATTGCGACCATTTGACGTCAAGCACCATTGAGACCGGCTGCGAAATCAGCGTGGTATCGTAGAGCAGATCGTCACCTGGGATCGCGCGTGACGGGTTCTCCGGAACCGTGCGCAGGTACGCGCGCACAAGTGCGATGTGCGCGGCGGAAGGGATCCGAGAAATGCCAGGCCCCGCCGGCGTGAGAGTGAACGCGAGCCCGTTCCCGCCGGCACCCGCCGCCGCCGGGAACACGAAGGCTTTTCCGACTGGCACGCCGTGCGCCTGAGTGTTCTCCGCAAGCCGGATGTACGTCGCCGCGTTGCCGGACGCTGCCGGGTCTGCCTCGGCGTCGGAAATGCGTAGCTTCGCCTGCTCGTCGGTTTCGGCAAGGCGCCCGCCGTCGAGCTTGCTTTGCACGGTAGCGGTCGGCGCCAAGCCACCAGGCGGAGAGCTCCAATTGAGCACGGTTCCAGCTGGGAAATTCGTGGACGGACCCGTGGTGATGAATTGGATCGGAACCGGGTCCCCGTCATTGTAGGTGGCGGCCGCGGTCGGCTTGGCCACGGCGCCGCTGTTGGGCTCGGTGAGCCGCATCGAGGTCGTGATCGCGGCACCGCCGAGCGACGCTCCGATCACGACGTAGCCACTCGAGCCGGTCTCCGGAAAGCGGTCTGGGAGTCGTCGTTCAGCGAGCCGCTGATCGACCGCGAGCCCCGCCAAGTCGGCGAGCGCGATCGTGCGGCCGATGTTGCGCGCGTTGAGGCTCTCGCCAGTGAGCTGGTCGGCGAGCGAATACATGAGCGCGTGTTGGAAGGTGCCATCGTTCACGATGTCGGAAGGGCGCTTCGCTAGGTAGGCGCCTTTCATGCCCGAGACGTACTCATCTCGGTTTCTGACGATCACTTCACCGGGCAGCGAATCAAGAGCCATGTTTCATCCTGCTAGCGTTGCGCCGACGCGCTGGATCCGATTGGGGTCGAGCCGAAGATTGACGTAGTCGACCGACACGAGCATGCCCCCCGTGGCCAGCGGCTCGTAGCCGATCGACAGGACGCTGATGTCCTTGTTCGCGATGAGCGTGGCGACCGGGTGGCCCTCGAGCACGATGCGCTCGAGCCGCGCCTGCGTCTCGGGCCCGATGTACTGGATCGAGTCGTAGTCCGTGCCGAATTCCGGAGTCGCGCGGAAGCTGCCCTTTTTAGTGCACAGCCCGAGCTGCACTTGAGAATCGACCGGGTGGCACGTTTTCCAAACGCCGTTGGCGTCGGTCGTGAAATCTTTGGTGGTCGAGTCGTAGCGCGGGGCCACCGGGGTTTGGTCAAATACTCCCACGTCATGCCCCTTTTGCGATCGTCGCTGCTACTGGCTGCGGCCAGGCGGAGAGCAGCCCCTGAAGCGCGCTCATGCCGCCCATCCCAGAAGCTGCCTTCTCGGTAGATGCGGCCGTTCCGATCGCCGCCAGCAACGCCGTTAGCTGCGCGCTCACGAGGCTTGCGAGCGCAAGCGGCGATGCCCCGTCGCCGAGCTCGACCGACGTGGCGCCCGTGATCTTGAGCGTCGTCCCGTTCATTTCGACCGTGAGCCCCTCGGCGTTTTTGAGCGCGATCTTCACGCCAGCGCGATGCGCTTCGACTTCGATCTTTTTCGCTTCGGGGTCGAGCAGCACGGTGCCGACGAATGGATCGCCGCCCGATTGCCCGGTGTCATGGAGGAGCGTCGCCCCCTTCGGCAGGTTCGGTAGCGCCGCGTCTGTGCGCACGTCGCCGAGCACGAACGCCCAGCCCTCGATGGTGTCGAACCAGCGGAGTGCCGTCGCGCCAACCTCTCCCTTGGGGTCGAGCGGGCGGTGATGGAGTCCGCCCGGGCTCAGGTAGTGAAACGGCGTGATCGAATTGTTGCCCTTCGCCAGGGAGCCGCACTGGACGCCGAGGAAACCGTCCGAGTCGTAGCCGCTCCAAGTGCAGACAGCGAGATCAGCGTTGCTCATGGCTGAGTGTCTCCGGGCTCAGCCGCTGGCGAACTATTGGTGGGCGCCGGCGTCGGCACGATCGGCTTCGGAAACAGGTCTTCGGCGAACACCAGATCCTCAGGGCGCATCAAGTGGAGCTCGGTGGTCGCTTTGGGATCGCGCTTGAATTTCACGGTCTCGAGGTAGAAGTGCCCGCTGATTCCGAGTTCGCGATCGTCGACGTCCACGATCGTATCGGGCGCCCAGCAAACGGACGCGCCGTCCGCTGCCGAAATCAGCGTGGTTTTGTGACCGGCGACCGTATAGACGAGCTTCCAACCGGCGCGCCGCTCCTCGGCGATGCGCCGGCGCGCGATGTATTCGCACGAGGCGTCGTCGGGAACGTCGCGATCGTGGATGACGATCGGCGCGTTGAAGTGCGACTCCTTTAGCTCGTCGTCGACGTATTCCCCGCGGTGCTTGTTCCGCCCGGCTTTGCCGCGGCCGGAGCGTCCATAGACGATAGCGCTCGTGTGCCGATCGGTCGTGTCGTCCGTCCAGCTCGCCTCATGAACCATCGAGACGCCGCGCTGGTCGCTGTGTCGCTTGCGGAAGATCCGAAACGATGGCGTCTGATTCGCGTTCGGTCGCGCGAGGACAATGTTGCCGTCGGCGTCCGCCCACAGGAACGCTCCGACGAGCTTCGCCTCGCGCTCCCAAGCGTCGTGGTAGCGCGTGCCACACTCGTATTTGAGCGACTGCACTACGACCGTTGACGTCGAACGAGCCGCCGGCGTCTCGAGCGAATCGAGAACCTGTTGCTGGACGATGGACGACGGCGTGGCGAGCGAGAGCACCTGCGAGGGCAGGTAGGTGTCCGCGATCCCCGAGAGCGAGCGCCGGCCTTCCACGCCACGCGTCGCCTGAAACTGTGCGGCCGCTTGGGCCTCTTGCGCCTGCCGCCGCGCGAAGAGCGCCTGAGCGTCGGCCTGGCGCTGGGCCTCCTCGGCATGCGCGATCGATTGCTTGAAAAACGCGATGGCCGTCGCCTCGCGCGCGGCCATCTGCTCTTTCGTGAGCGGCAGGACGGGGCCGTCAACGACGTGGCTCGTAGCCTTCACGTTGCGCCCGGTAAGCTTCAGTCTGTTCAGGTCGTTGGACGTCACGAGCCGGTGGCCCGCCGCCTCGGTCAACCCAACCTCGTCCATGAACCGCCGCGCGAGATCGCGATACGTTTTTTCGTGATAGTCGCGGTCCTCTTGCATGTAGGCGTCCCACAGGACGCTCATGTAGTCGCGCCCGCGCACCTCGAGCACGGTGGACGCGGCCGCCGGCACGCTGCGCGCGTAGATGATTCCGCTCTGGATCTTGACCGTGTCCAGGTAGAGCTCGTAACGGCTCTTGCGCGGCGTGATCATCGCGATCAGGGCCATCGCTGTCTGAGAGGAACCAAGGCGCAGCGAGAACCCACAGGGCTGGCGCAAGATCGCAAGCTCTACTTCGTACTGTTCCGCGATACGAATCAACTTCCCGTCGATCAGGATCCGGATCGAGTCGTGCTCGCCGCCTAGCGTGTCGTTCTCTCGTGCCATGTTCGCTCGCCGCGCTCAGGAGTAGTAAACGAGCTTCGTGCCGGCTGGGATTGCGAGCGGGTCGTCCACATTGTTGTTTTGGAGCAACTCCATCGCCTTGGATGTGTCGCCCTTGTAAATCGCGCTCGAGACCTGCGCGATCGACATCGTTGCCGCGACTGTGTAGACCTCGAGCGAGTGGCCCTTGCTCGCAACGTCGCGACCGAGGTCAATCGCCGACACGAGCAGGCGGTGCAACGTCGACACTAGCCCGATGTTGTCGGGATCGAGCAAGTCGCCGAGCTGGGTATCCGCTTGCTGGATCAGTGAGATCAGCCCATCGGCCTTCGCGAGAATCAGCGACCCATAAAGGTCGCTCTGATCCTTCATGGAGAGTAGTTGCAGAGCGGCGTCGAGGATCTTGTCAAAGATGCTCGGCGTCACCGGGAGCTTGTCGGCTTCGATGGTCCACTCGGACAGCCGAGATTTCAGGGCGTTCGTGAGCACGACCGAGGCGAGAGAGAAGCGCGCCGAAGGGTCCTCGAAGAAAACCCAGTTCACCGACTCGGGGCCGCTGATGATCTTGGCGCTGTGATGCTCCTCCCACTCCTCGCAGTAGGCGAGCATCTTGCCGACGCTCGGGATCACGAGATCGTTGCTCTCCTCGTCTTCGAACATGCGCCGAAGTTCGCGCATCCGACCCGGAAAAAGGTCGGCATATTTCGGTGGGAGCAACCCAGCTTGCAGCACGGGCTTGACGCGCACCTCGTAGAGCTTGCGCCCGAGTTTTTCGGGGTCGCCTCCCGCTTGGTGCGGGTATTCGTGGATGAAAGTGCGAAGCGAGCACTTCATCGAAAAGGTTTCGTACGGAAACTCCAGGCCGCCGAACGACATGGGCTCGAAACCGGCGTAAACGTTCGGCATGGGGCGTGCTCTACCGTGAGAAAGTCGCGAGCCAGTGGGCGGCGTCGCTTACGATGTCGAGAGCGAGGAGCGCGACAAATACCCACGTGGGTAGCGTCACCGTCGACGGTTCTGAACTGGGCTCCGGTCGCTTCCACCAGCGGCCGCGCATCAAGCGCTCGCGCGAGTCTGTGGCGTGACGCCGGGCGGCTTCCACTGTGTCGGAGACATGCGGACTTTTCCGCGGAAGGTCATTCGCATTTTGACCGTTCCCTTGTTCTCGTCGTTCTCGAACGACAGTGTTTCGATCTTTGCGTCGCTCATGTCCGCTGATTTGCTCTGTTGCGGGCTTGGATTTAGACCGCGCCTAAGGGGCGTCCGCGTGCCGTCCTCGCTCTCGAGGTAGTATTCCGTCGCCTTCGCTTCGAATAGACACACGCGGGAGTACAGCACCGGATCGCACGCCACTTCGATCGTCGTGCCGAACGTGAAGGCCCGGTGGACTTCCTGCAATGAGTCTAGATAGCCCTGCGCGCGCTCGCTGCCAGGCAGCGGAACGACCGCCGTCACTTCGATCTGTGCCTCGCCACCCGGCAAGAACTCGAGCCGCGTGCGCGCCGCGATCCCGAGCTTCTGGCCCTTGATGTAGAACGAGAACGTGCCGAACATCATCGCGTTAGCCATTGGTCTTTTCTCCGCGCCGCCGACGCGACGCCTTGCGCAAAAGTTCGATTGCTGACGCCCCGGGCTCGAGTGCGTTGCGCGCTTTGCCGATCGCCTCGAGCAGCGACAGGAAGCACCATTGCACCTGAGGGCCGACGTCGACAAATCCACCAGGCCCCGGCAGTCGCACGCTCAGAGTGGTCGACTCTGCAGCGCGCGCGAGGCCGGCGGCCACGTCGTCAGAAACGATCCCCTCGCCGTCCTTGCCGAACGCACGCCGGAGCTCCTCGAGCGCCCGGTGCTGGAACCGCGCCGCTTGCACCCCGCGCAGCCCCTCGCAAAACGGCGGCTCGCCAGCCAGGGCCAGGTAGAGCTCGAGCTGGCTCACGCCCAGCGGTTTTTCCGGCTCCACTTGGAGCTTTTCGCCCGAAGTAGTCTCGAACTCGATCCGGGGTACAATCGGAATGCACTTCATGGGCTTTCGTTTCTCTGCGCGCACTGCGCGCATGCTGGACACTCTTCGGGAGGCGGTGATCGCACGCCTCGTGGATGCGTTCGCCGAGCAAGAGCTGGATGGCCCGGAGTACGAGCGCCGCGTCTCGCTGGCGGTCTCAGCCGAGCGGGAGGGGGCGCTGTTGCTGCTCGTGCGTGACCTGCCGTCGCCCGTCGAAGCCGTCGAGACTCCGCGTCAAGCGCGGGAGCCGTTCCCCTGCCCCTGGTGGTTCCTCGCTGCCGTCGTCGCGTTTCTGTACTCGCTGGCGAGCTGGGCCCACTACGTGCTCACGCACTGAGCGCGGCGCCACTGGCTCACCGTCACCGTCGGCGCCGGGCGACGGCCGTCCGCGAAGGCCTCGAGCGACGCCCCGTCCGCTCGATCGGGGAGCGACAACGCAACGGCCTCCCCCGAAGTCGCGCCTAGGACGCTAGCCCGGGGGAGGCCTTCTTTTTTTGTAATTTGAAGCCGCTCAGGTCGTCGGAGCGGGGTCGGCGGGTGCTGGCGCAGGCGTGGGGTCCGCCGCTGGCGCTGGGGGCGCTGGCGGGGCAGCAGGCGCAGCCGCGGGCGTGTTGGCAGTGATGGCCGCGGCAAGGGCCGCGTTGCTCGCGCCAAGCTGGGCAGAGAGCGCCGTGAGCTGGGCGGAGTCGTTGGAGGCGATGGCCGCGTCCAACGAGGCTTTGAGGCCGTTCAGCAGCGTAACGGCGGACTGAGCGATCGTGGTTTCGGCGGCGACCTGGGCGGTCAGATCTTCGAGAGCGGTGGTCATGTGAGCGATCTCCCTTGCTTCCAAACCTGCCGCAGCGAGCAGCAAGTCCAATTTGAGTCTGATAACGGCCATTTCTTGCCGAATCAGCTTGAGTGTCTCGAGCATAGTGCCTCCGCCCGATCTGTACCACCTACCGCGCGCCGACAGGTGCCTGCCGTCCCGCGGGGCTGACCGTGGGCGGCGAGAGCGCGGAGCCTGGTGGCGGGAGGTTGACGATCTCAACGCGTTGCACCGACGGCCACGCCGCGCGGAAGCCCTGTGTCAGCTGGCCCGTGTCGAGCTCGGCCTTCACGGACACTTGCCGCTGTGCCTGCTGTGGGCCGTTCGGGGAGCCCGCGGCGGGTGACCCGGGACCGCCGCCCGCCTTGCCACCGAAGTTCAATTCCTTTTCGCGTCGTGCGATCAGGTCTTCGAGGCCGCCGATTTCCGCCGAGTTGCCGGCGCCGAAAAAGTCCATCATGCCCCCGAACATGCCGCGATCGTCTTTGATTTTCTTGAGCTTCACCTTCGCTTCGAGAATCGCCTGAGAGAGTGCCGCGGGGTCGGACTCGTCGACCTTCGCAAGATTCTTGCTCACCTCGTCGGTCTTCGCCGTCGTGTCGGAGTAGTCGCTTGTGCCCTTGGCGTAGATGCCAGCGCCGACGGCAGCGCCGAGCGCGAGCCCGGTGAACGCCGCGCCGGCCATCGCTCCGCCGCCGGGCATCGCCATGAATCC
>JAEUAF010000282.1 GCA_019695485.1 Sorangium sp. | reverse complement strand
GAAATCCGGCCTAGCCAGCGCCGCGCCCTGTGTGGTGCGCTGTAGGCAGCGCTTGAATCGTTGCCGCCCTCGGCGCTGCTGCGGCGGCCGCTGAGACGGCGGATTAACGACGTCAAGTTGCGGTCGTTCCCTCGTGCAGCATGACTCGGCGCGGGGATCCTCGAACGCTGCCTTCGCCGCTTCCGGCCGCCGATGCCTCCTCCACGTTCGCGCGCGGCTCATCGGACCGCGCGCATCCGCACGGGCACGTCGCTGAACGAGCGCCCAGCGTCGAGCCCAGCTCGCCACCTGTGCTCCCGAGCTCGCCTCGGCTCGATGTCGTCACGGGCCGCGCGAGCAAGCCGAGCTCCGACGAGCCGCCGCGGCACGCAATTCCAAGCCTCCCCACGCTCGATATCGTCACGGGCCGCGCGAGCAAACCGAGCTCCGACGAGCCGCCGCGGCATGCAATTCCAAGCCTCCCCACGCTAGGTGGCCTCGTGCCCCGTTTGAGCTGGCTGGACTCGAACGGGCCCCGTCGTCCAAGCTTCCCCGAAGACGCGACGGCCGGGCGCCCAAGCTTCACCACGCTCGACGCCGTTGGCTCGCCAGCAGCAGCGCCGCCCGTTGGGCACGACTCGCCACACGGCCTGTTGGCGCACTTGCCCGCCGCCGAGCTCGGCGTCACGAGCGAACACAGCGGGCGCTACGGCGACGCACAGCGCGAGCTCGGACGCGGCGGCATTGGGCGCGTGTTCGTGGCGCTCGATCATCACTTGGGGCGCTCGGTCGCCGTCAAAGAGCTCTTGCTCGATCAACAGGAGGACCAGGGACGCCCCGGCGCGTTGCAAACCGTCGCCCGCTTCTTGCGCGAGGCGCGCATCACGGGCCAGCTCGATCACCCCAATATCGTGCCCGTTTACGAGCTCGGACGCCGCGCCGATGGCTCGCTCTACTACACGATGCGCGTCGTACGCGGCCGCACCCTGGCCCAAGCCCTCGACGAAGCGAAGACGCTGAGCGCGCGCCTCTCACTTCTCGATCACTTCATCGGCCTCTGCCAAGCGATCGCCTACGCGCACAGCCGCGGGGTCGTGCATCGCGACATCAAACCAGACAACGTGATGATCGGCGAGTTCGGCGAAACCGTCGTGCTCGATTGGGGCATGGCGAAAGCCCAAGACGGTGAGCCCGAAGACCACGCGCAGCCGAGCTCGCAAGTCAAAGATCCGCTGCGCCTCGACCTCACGCTCGACGGCAGCCTGTGCGGCACGCCGACTCACATGAGCCCCGAGCAAGCGCGCGGCGCGATTCACGACGTGGATGAGCGCTCCGACGTGTGGGCGCTCGGCGTCGTGCTCTACACGATCTTATCCGGCCGCACGCCGTTTCAGGGCAAGACCCTGGTCGAGCTGATCAAGGCCGTCCACGCGGGAAAATACCTCGAACTTTCGCGCGTCGATCCCCAGATCCCCGCGGAGCTCGCCGCCATCGCCGAGCGCGCCCTGCGCAAGGTGCCCGACGATCGCTATCCGAGTGCGCGGGAACTCTTGCGCGACGTCGAAGCCTATCGTAGCGGCGCGCGCGTGGCAGCTTACGCGTATTCCTCCGTCGAGCTGCTGCGCCGCTTCTTGCAACGGCATCGTACCTTCGCTGTTGCGTCGTTGGTGGGGGTGTCGGTCGCGTTGGTGCTTGCGGTCGCGTCCTATGTGCGCTTGGCGGCCGCTCGGGACGTCGCGTTAGCAGCCGAACGGCGGGCAACCCACAACGAGCGTCAGGCACGACAGAGCGAGCGCGCCGCCAAGCAGTCACTCAGCGAGGTGCTGGTCGACAAAGCGCAGCAAGCGATGACCGATGGCGACCGCACGAGCGCCGCGCTGCTTGCGCTCGGCGCGCTCGACCTGGCGGAGCGTGCCGACGCGCGTGGCCTGCTCATCGCCTCCGAAAGCGCATTTCGCGCAGAGCCCAAGCAAGCTCTCGCGGCATCGAACGCCTGCCTGGCGAGCGCCGCGAACTTCGACAGCGCCCTGTTCGCGTGCGCCCGTAGTGACGAAACCGTGCTGCTCGACTTGCACACCGGTAAGCTCGCCGCTCGACTCGCGAGCGAGAGTGCGCCAGTTGCGCTGGCCTTCTCGGCGAGCGGGCACGAGCTCCTGCTCGCAGCGGAGTCCGGCGCCGTGCGCCTGCTCGACGTCGCCAGCGAGCGGGCGCATCCCAGGCCACTCGCAGAGCGCAACGTGGCTTCACTCAGTCGAGTCGCCTGTTCGCGGAGCGCGCGCTACAGCGCCGCGGGGGGTGCGCGCGGAGTGCTGGTGTGGGAGCGCGACCTGGCGCGCGAGTGGCGTCTCGCCGTGTCTCAGAAGGTGTCTGCGCTCGCCTTCACGCCGGATGAAAAGCACCTCGTCGTCGCGGGCGAGCTCGGCATGCTCAAAGTATGGGATTTCGAGGCGTCCCACGAGCTCGACTTGGTCGGGCACAGCGGCACCGTGCGTGCCCTCGCGTTCGCCCAAGACGGTCGCTACCTGGCGAGCGGCGGTGAGGATCGCAGCGTCCGCTTCTGGGATTTGCGCGTGGGAGGTGCCGGTGCCTCGCCGCTCGCCACGAGCGACGCCGTGACCTCCCTGAGCTTCACGGAGGATGGCCGAGTGCTCGCCTTCGGCACGAAAGACAAGGCGTTCCAAGTCGTCGACCTGAAGAACTCCGAGCAACGTGCGGTGACCCATTTTCACGACGACGCGCTCGAGCTCGTTGCCATCTCGCCGAACGCGAGCGAACTCCTGACGGCGAGCCACGAGCTCGGCGCGGAGCTCTGGTCACTTGCGGCTTTGAAGACGCCGGCCTCGTTGCTCGAACGCGGCAACGTGCTGTCCATCGCCTTCGTGCCCGGCCAGGCCGAACTCGTGAGCGGCGGCCTCGGCGCAAACGGCGTCGGGATCTGGAACCTCGATAGCCACAACTGCCAAACGCGCCTGCCCGCTGGGCTCGAACGAATTCGCGCGCTCGCGGTGGCGCCGAGCGGTCAGCAGCTCGTCTGGTCCGGCTCCGACAATCGCGTTTTCCTCTGGGATCTCCCATCCCGCATTCCGCAGCGGGTCTTCGATTCGGCGAGCGCCGAGGTGCGCGCCCTCGCATTCTCGAAAGACGGGCGGCGCCTTGCGTTCGGCAGCATCGACCACAGCGTTCACGTCGTCGACGCCAAGAGCTTCGAGGAGCTCCAGCGCTTCCAGAACGAAGCACCCGTGCAGGCGATCGCCTACGCTGGTAGCTCGAGCACCCTCTTCGTCGGAGATCGCGACGGCGCCATCGCCAGCTTCGATTCGGAGAGCGGGCGACTCCTCAATCGCTTTCGCGCCCACAACGATTGGGTGCTCGGCATCGCCCTCTCGGCAGACGGGCGGCGCGTGGTGTCTGCAGGCGGTGATCGACACGTCAAGGTCTGGCAGGCCGACGGCGGGCAGCTGCTGTTCGACCTTGCCGGTCATGAGGGCAAGGTGTTCAGCCTCGATGTCTCCGACGACGCCACGCTCGCGGCGAGCGGCAGCGACGACAAAACGGTAAGGCTTTGGGATTTGGCGCGCGGCGTCGAACTAGCCACCCTGCGCGGGCACACCGGAACGGTGCGCAGTGTGCGCTTCGCGAACCACGGCGAGCTGCTCGCATCGGCCAGCGACGATGGCAGCATTCGACTCTGGCGCTTGGCGGCGCTGCGCGCCGAGGCGCCGAATCTGGCTCGGACGCTACGCACGCGCTACGGCGTCGAGCTCACCGGCACGCGCGTGACGCGCGTCGGCTCGCGCTGAGACTTGCCCGAGAGCGCGCTTGAATTGGTAGGGAGCTCGTGCGAAGAGACGGGCCTGATGAAGAAGGCGTTTCCCGTGTGGGCATTCGGCGCGCTGTCGCTCGCAATGTTGCCCGCCTGCCGGGCTACGCCCAAGCCAACTGCGAGCCCTAGCCCCGCGCAGAGCGTCCCACTCAGCGCAAACACCGAACTGCCGCCAACGAGCGCACTCGGCACGCCCTACCACTTCAGCAACGTCACCATCCTCGGGGGTGGTTTCGTGAGCGGCGTGGTGTTCAGTCCCGCCAAGGCAGGCGTGGCCTATGCGCGCACAGATGTGGGCGGGGCCTATCGCCTCGATCCGACGACCAAGTCGTGGCTGCCTTTGATGGACGCCTTTGGACGCGCTGAGTCGCACTTCTTTGGAATCGAGAGCATCGCAGCCGATCCGCTCGATCCGAACAAAGTCTACGCGGCCGCCGGAACCTATGTGCAGTCTTGGGCGCCGAACGGGGCCATCTTGCGCTCGAGTGATCAAGGCGCAACCTGGCAACGCACGGACATGCCGTTGCGCATGGGGGGCAACGAACTCGGCCGTTCAGTTGGCGAGCGCCTCGCCATAGATCCCAACAAGACCGACATCCTCTACTTCGGTTCGCGAACGAGCGGGCTTTGGAAGAGCACCGACGCCGCCGTGACTTGGACGCGCGTCGATGGCTTCCCGCAGAAGGAAGACCCGACGGGCTTCGGCGTGGGCTTCGCGGTCTTCGACCCGCGGAGCGGCAAACCCGGGCTGCCAACCCCAACGCTCTACGTGGGCCTCGCGAGCGGCGACCTCGGACTTTACGTGAGCAGCGATGCGGGACTGAGCTTCAACCCCGTCCCCAAGCAGCCGCTGAAACTCGTGCCCAACCATGCCGCGTTCGACGCGCAAGGCACGCTCTACGTGAGCTACGGCAGCGGCCCTGGCCCGAACGACGTGGTCGACGGCGCCGTCTGGAAATACGAACCGAAGACTCAAACGTTCACCAACATCACGCCTCGCGCGCCGAGCGACACCGACAAATTCGGCTATGGCGGTCTGGCTGTCGACCGACGACGCGCAGGCACGCTGATGGTGACGACGATCGATCGTTGGACGCATGGCGACGAGATTTTTCGCAGCGTCGACGCTGGCAAGCACTGGGCCTCACTAATTGCCAAGGCTACGCGCGACACGGCCGGTGCCCACTACCTGTACTTCGGACGTGACAAGCTCGGTCCCCCCGGCTGGATGGGAGATATCGATATCGACCCCTTCAACCCGGCGCATGTGATGCACGTCTCGGGACAAGGCATCTGGGCCAGCGAGGACGCCACGAACGCAGAGAAGGGGCAGCCCACACACTGGGTATTTCGAGATCGCGGCCTCGAAGAAGCCGTCGTAACCAAGCTCGTCAGCACCCCAGTCGGCGCCGAGCTGGTCTCCGGCGTCGCAGACATTTGCGGCTTTCGACACACCGACCTCAGCCAACCTCCCGCGAGCGGAATGCACCAAAATCCGGTCTGCAACGCGACCACCGGTCTCGACTACGCGGGAGCCAAGCCCGAAATCATGGCTCGCGTCGGAACGCTGTGGGGCGCAGGCAAACACGGCGCCGTCTCGACAGACGCCGGGAAGAGCTGGACGCCATTCGCTTCCGAACCGCACGGCGCCGAAAGCGGAGGAACGATCGCTGTCTCCGCCGACGGGACGAGCTTTCTCTGGTCGCTCAAGAAGGAGCGCCTCATGCGCTCGGGGAACCGCGGAGCGAGCTTTGCGCCAAGCGAAGGGCTGCCCGCCGCACTCGACGCACCGAGCTGGGTTCCCGTCAATTTGCAGCTCGCGACCGATCGCGTAAACCCGAACAAGGCCTACGTGTTCGACACCGCGAGCGCGAAAACGTACGTCAGCAGTGACGCGGGGGCGCACTTCGAACCCGCGCAGTCGGGCTTTCCCGAGCTAGCGGACTGGGCGCGCAGCTCCGCGTCGATCCAAGCCATGCCGGGCGTCGAAGGCGACGTCTGGCTGACGTCGGGCAAAGACCTGTTCCGCTCCACGGACTCCGGAAGAACCTGGAACGCGCTCGGCAGCGTGGAAGAAAGCCACGCGCTCGGCTTCGGCAAAGCCGCCCCCGACCGCCAAAACCCATCGCTCTACCTGGTCGGAAAAGTGGCGAGCGTGGCCGGCCTCTTCCGCTCCGACGACCTTGGCAAAACCTGGGTGCGGCTCAACGACGATCAGCACCAGTTTGGCTTCGTCAATCAAATCAGCGGCGACCCCAAGCGCTTCGGTCGCGTGTACATCGGCACCGGCGGTCGCGGCGTGTTGTTCGGCGATCCGCGCTAGTGAGACGACTCGCCATATCGCCAGCCCTTGGGACAAAGTGCTCCAAAGGAGGGTCAGGTCCGCGGATCGCCCTCGAAGCCTCGCACCTGTGTAGATGGGGTGCCTCGAATGCGGTCCGCTCGGATCGCTCAGGAACCCGGAACGGTGCGCGAAGCGTCGCACCAACGACGCTTGCTCGCCTCGACGCCGAGCGGGCCGGATGGGTCAACGAGCGCGCACCAGCGCACGCAAAGACCAGACGCACGATTGCGGGCCAGCCGTGCATGGGGAGCTTCGACAGCGACAGGCCCCCTATGTTCCCGCCTATCCAACGTACGAATGTTAGCCTGCAAACGCCGAGCGCCGCGCGGCTCTTGTCAGGTTCGACATTAAGCCGCAATCGCGACAGGAATGCAGCGCTACACGGTGCGGCGGATGCGGACGTACGAGCCCACTAAGGCGCCACGGACGCCCAACTCTCCGGAAGGATGCCCATGCGCAGGCCCGGATGTGACTGCGACTTGGACCGCGCAATGACGCCTGATACGGTGGCCGACCTGTGACGAACAAGCTTCTCCTCCCCCTCCTTTGGGTTTGCGGGCTAGTTGCATGCGGCGCGGAGCTGGACGAGCTTCGAACTCGAGCGGCCATCGATCTGAGGTGCCCGGAAGCACAGGTCCGGATTCGGCATATCGGCACCTCCAGCAAGGCTGTGTACGGCTGCAACAGGCATGCCGTCTACAACGAGTCCTGCACAGGTCAACGGGGCAGCCCAACGACGACTTGCTCGTGGTCCCTAAACTCCCAGGTTATCCAAGACACCGCGGCCGAGATCGCCAAATAGGAAGCCGTCCCCTAGCGTCGGCCCAATAACTTATGAATATTGGCCCGCGGGCAGCCAAGCGTAGCGAGGTGTGATTCGGGTGTTGGCGATGAGACGCGCCAGAGAGAGGGTCGGTTGAGTCCCGGCGGTAGCTCCAAAGCGGAGGCCCAAAGCATGGAGGCGCGGAGGCGCTGCACGCACGAACGGGCCAGTGGTACTTCACCACGAGAGAGAGTATGTGGCCGTGGTCACGACGAGGCGCGACCGTCAGTTTCCACGGCCTATTGGGCGGCCCACGGTTGCGTTGGTCGACGTTGCAAATCGCGAACGCGCGTGAATCGTTAGGCAGCCTGCGCCAAAGAGGCAGAGGACGAGGCCCCATCCGATGGCCAAGTCCAGGGGCATGCGCAGGATCACGAGATGGAACGCCGGCGGGGAAGCAAGATACATGGCGCACAGCCCCAAGTCGGAGAGCACAGCCAAGGCTGTGATTGCAGTTCCGCAGAGCCGAAAGGCGGGCCGAGAGAACCCCAGGACGAAGGCGAGAACGACGGCGACGAAGTTAACCGTGAGCACGGACAGAATCCCGATGAACAGATTGAGGACGACTCCGGAATACTCTCGGACCGCTACCTGGATCTCGAACGGAGAGTCGTCAGTCAAAGATGGAGGACGACGCGGCGAGCAGTAGTGACAAGCACCATCAAGGGTGCGTTGAACATCGGCAACCCGCTCAGGGGACCGATCGAGCGCGGCTTGATTTGCCAGCGCATCTTGAACCCGCGCAACGAGGAACGCGTGCGACTTGGTCTCGATCGCGGCGGGGTGAACGATTACGCCAAAGCCACAGGCGAGAGACATGAAAATGCCAGCTGCTGCGAGAGTGTGGGTGACCGTAGCTTTCGACATTCAGTCCGCCCAGTCAGAATGGCACGACCGGCTCGAGTTCAGCACGCGGCAGGTTACGCTTGAGCTGCGAGGCAAACACGCAGAGCTGCAGGCGAAAGGAGCCGGTCGATGACCTGGAGCATACGCTTCGTAGGGATGGACACGCACGCAGAAACGGTGAAAGCTGGCGACCGAATCAAAACCGACCGACGTGACGCTGAAAAGCTTGCCCGGTCGTACCGTGCCGCGTACCCAACTCCCGTCTGGGTTCGCGACGGGGAGCACGAAGCGATTCGAGACCTGGTGCGAGCGCGGGAAGCAGCAGAGGAAGACCAGCTTCGCGCGAAGCATCGGTTCAGCAAGTACCTTCTGCGCTACGGCGAGGTCCTGACGGTTGTCGCGCTTGGACGGCCAGCGCAGCTACGCGCCTTGGTGGACGCGCTACAAGCGTTGCGCGGCGTGGCCAAAGTCACCGCGGTCTGAGTCGGGCGGCGCCGTTTCCAAGCGGAAATTAGACACGCACGACCTCCACGCCATTCGCGTGACTTGCCAACGCCTCCAAGTCGGCCGGATCCGACGTTAGAACTGTCCCTCCGGGTTCGGCTGCGACAACAACGAGCGCGTCAACCGCCGACCCGCGACGCGCGCGTCTTCGCAGCAGCGCTGCCCGTCTCGCCAAGGGCTCGGGCAACGTTTCGACAATCTCGCAAGTCTTGAGGAGCTTGTTTTCAACGGCATCACGCCCTGCATGCCCTTCCAGGCACTCAATGAGGACCGCCGACGGCACCCGAGGCGGCCACAGCCCTTCGTCACGGAGCGCGAGAATAAGCGCGAGGGCTTGCCTTGAACGTTCGGCGAGACGGGTTACTCCTCCGGAATCGAGCACGAGCATCGGCTATCGAGCCTTGCGACGTGACCGGGCGACAATCTTCTTGACCACGGTCGCAGCTTCCGCGCGTTGTCGCGCTGTGGGCTTTCCGACGCGAGCCACCAACTCAGCGACGTACTTGTCGCTCTCAGTCAACAGCTCCTGCCTCCGCGCCTCAGCCCGCACCGCCTCCTGCAACAACTCGGATGCCGGAAGACGATGCTTCTTGAGCAATTTGTACAGCTCGTCCGGTAGGTAGACCTGCAGGCGCGGCATACGCCTAAGTATACACACACTCCGAGTGCTGGCAATCAGGAGTCCGGGCCGACGAACTGACCGCGCTAGCGTCTGGATCAAGCGCGTCGCCGTTGCAGGGAGCGACGTCGGATAGAGACTCTCCGTGGAGCAACGTGCTTACTTCGAGAGGAGTTCGAATCCCAGCGCGGCCGCCTGTGATCGGATAGTGGCCACGCTGACGAACCGAAGCTTCGTCGGCCAGCGCGCTTTGCAGAGGAACTGGCAATTGTAGCTGTTCTCCGTCGCGCCAGTGAAGATTGCGAACACCTCACCATTGTGGACGAGGGGTGCACCGGAGTGGCCTGCCTGTTCGATCTCGGGGGGCACCCCAGTCCACCGGAAGGGATGTTCATGAGGCTTCAGCTTCGGACGAGGGGCGCGGTACGCTCGGTCCGTGTAGGCGAGGAGGGAAACCTGCTCGCCGGGCTCAAGTGCCTGCTCTGGATCACCCAGGTAAAGACTCGCGACGGGCCACGGCGTTGGCGTACGCACGCGTAGGATGGCCCAGTCTCCGCTTTGCCAAACGACTGTGCCCGCCGTTGAGAGGTGGTCTTCGCTCGCCATGTAGACGACGGTTGCGTCAAATACCGGGCTCCGAATCGCCTGGATCTCGTCGCCCGCGGCCGGTATTGCCACTCCGACGCGAACGCGCTGTCCATGTTCGTCCACTACGCAATGCTTTGCCGTGAGCACGTACGCATCGAACCCCTGAGCGCTGGGAACTACCCTTGCTACGGTCCCGACACATCCGCCCACGCCACGATTGCGATCGACGACCACCACGAAGCTCGGCAAGGCATCTCGTGCAACGATGACGGTTTGATCATAGGGCGACGACGGCCGTACACAGCAGCCCGAAATAAGAACCGCCACGATCGAAGCCAAGCCATTGGTCATTCGAGAGCGACATGCCGGAGGTGATTCACGGTTCATGGTTGGGCAGCAGCGCTAAAGAGATTTCCAATAGTAAAGCGAGCCTCCCGTGGTCGGTCCGTAGACAGCCTGGGAGAATCCGCCGCGTTCATAGGTACGACGGGCGAGCGTGTTGTTTTCTTGGACCTCGAGCGTGATCTTGCAACAGCCGAGCGCGCGAGCCTTCTTCTCCACGGCAGCCAAAAGACTTCGACTGAAGCCGCGTCCCCGATACTCGGGAAGCACTGCGAGATCCGAGATGTTGAGGATGGGAAGTGCGGCGAATGTCGAGAAGCCCCGAAAGCAGGTCGCCAGCCTCGCCTCGACGACTTCGCACTCTTCTTGAAAGCTCTGCATGTCATGCCTGTCTCGTGCGCCTAGACGACGCAGGTCACGCTGAGGCGCGGCCGTCAGCTTCAACAGCTGGTTGGGTGGCGCTCGTGGTGCGATCAGAACGAGACGTCGACCCGTTCTACCTTCGCGCGGAAGTTACGGTTGACTACGTCGGCGATGGTTCGCTTGGCCGCCGCTGCGTCGCCCGAGGGAGGCGAGGCGAGTTGGACGGCGACACTGGTATGACCGTTGACCGTGCGAAATGACACGCGAGCATCAAGGCCGAGCTCGGACTTCAAGGCGGAGGTGGTTCGCTTTGAGTCCTCCAGACCCTCCTTGAGGGTCCCGCAGCCGCTCAGAAAGATGGTGCCCGCCAACACCCATGCGCCCAGCCCTTCACTCATCCGCATGAGCGCGACGCTACACCAGAGTCGGTGCCGGACCAAGCGCGAGATCCGCGCTCAGTCGCCGATGAACCAGTGGTGAGCGTGAACCTCGCAGGAGAGTACCTCACCCTTCTCACGTTTGAGTCGCACGTCGACACCCATCTCGTCGTCCGGCCCCTCCTCATTCTCCCGCAAGCCGGCCGTCCCCTTTCGAAATTGTCCACGTGTGGAAGTCGGAGTCACTGTGCGGGCATTCGCCGGGAATGGGCACGCACCCGGCCAAAGTCCTCGCGAAGAAGACGCAGAGCTCGACACCCTGGGCCGCCGACCGGGGAATTCGCAGCGCATCCGTGCGAAAGGCGCGGACACACACATTAAGTCTCGGTCGATAGCCGCCGTACGCGCACTCAGAGGAATGCCTGACATGCGTAAATCGTCATACTTCGGGAAAGTCCGGCGGGGACTCACGTGCCTGACAAGCGTGGGCGTGTTCGCCGCCTTGGGCG
>JAEUAF010000259.1 GCA_019695485.1 Sorangium sp. | reverse complement strand
CGCGCTCCCGGCACCGAATACCACGATTCCGATCAGCACCGTGGCCATCGCCAGCAGCCGGCGACGCCACCAAGGGCGTGCGCGAGCTCCGCCCCGCGATTCGAGCAGCGCCATACAGGTGGCCGCTGCGGACGAGCCAAGCCACAAGGAGCCCATGAGCGCGAGCGGCGCGAAGCCGCTCGGCGCAAACTGCGTGAGTTGGCTCTCGACGATGCCGCGCACGTCACCCGGCGTCGTGTCGAGCAAGAGGCTTACCGCCGTGGCCGCGCTGCTGCTCTGAACCACGCGTCCAAACAGCCAGCCCGCCAAGGCCAGCAATGGGATCGCCGCCAGGAACAGGTCGAACGCCATGGCGCTCGCGGCGCGCAGCACGTCGCCCTCGAGCGCCCCGTCCAATACGTCGAGCGTGATGCGGCCAGGGTGGCTGGACCCGAGCAGCGCGTGGGCGCGCTCTGCGATTGGCGGCGGGAGCGCCGAAAGCGAGCTGGAGCGCGGCGGCTCTTCGTCGGGGGGATCCAGATTTTGCATCGGGGTGGCTCGTCGGGCGCCGAAGTCCTGGCGCGGGAGGGGGAATCATCTCATACCTTCGCGCGTGAAAGTTCAGCAGGAAACACTCGCGATCGAGAGCCGCGGGCGCGGTTTCGTGGATATCACCCGCGAAGTTCAAGCTGTCGTGCGCGGCAGCGGGGTTCGGCTCGGGCTTTGTAGCGTGTTCGTGCAGCACACGTCAGCAAGCCTCTTGATTCAGGAAAACGCCGACCCTGCCGTGCTGCGCGACCTCGCGGCCTGGATGGCGGAACTCGCGCCCGAAGCGCGCGCCTGGGAGCACGATGACGAGGGGCCTGACGACATGCCCGCGCATGCTCGCTCCGCGCTGACCCGGACCAGCGAGAACATTCCGATCGCGGAGGGGCGTCTGGCGCTCGGCACCTGGCAGGGGTTGTATTTGTGGGAACATCGCGCGCGACCGCACTCGCGCCGCGTGCTCGTCACCATCGTCGGGAGCTTGTGATGTTCGATTTGCGAACGGCCACGCCGCAGAGCTGGCTCGATGCCGTGTTTTCTGACTTCGACGCATTCTTGTTGGATCACGCCGCCTGTGAGCGCAAAGCCTCCGCCACGGGGATGTCCTTCGTCGTTCGTTATCCGGACAAGGCGGCGCTGATCGAGCCGCTGATCGAGTTCGCGCGTGAGGAGCTCGAGCACTTCCACATCGTGTACCGGCTGGTCGCCGAGCGCGGGCTCTGCTTGGTCGCCGACTACAAAGATCCCTACGTGAACGCCTTGCGCGAGGCTTGCCGTGGGACGGGGGACTCGCTGCTGCTCGATCGTTTGGTGGTGGCCGGCGTGGTCGAGGCGCGCGGTTGCGAGCGGCTCTTCTTGGTCGCCGGCGCGCTCGAGCACAAGGACCAACGGCTCGCCGATATCTACCTCGACTTGGCACGTGCCGAGTCGCGACATCACGGCTTGTTCTTCCGTCTGGCGCGGCAGTTCTTCCCGGATGAACAGGTCGAGGCGCGCGCTTCCGCGTTGCTCGACTTCGAGGCCGAGCTCATCGGGCGCTTGCCGCATCGCCCCGCGGTTCACTGATGGTCGGCGCGCGCCGGAGCGCTCTGTGACCCGCGCGCGCGGCCTACCGAGTGCCACGCGCGCCGCCGCGGAGAAATACCTAGCGCGCTACGCCGAGCCAGAAGCGCGCCAATTGCCGACGTTTCTTGGGAGCTACGAGGCGGGGTTGGTAGTGCCGGCGCTCGCCGAATCAGTGGCCTTGCTCGAGGGCTATCGTGTCGCGGCGCAGGCTGCGCGGGGGCGCGTGTTGGTGGTGCTGGTGGTCAACGCCGCGGCGGACACCGACCCCGCGTTGGCTGCGCAAAACCAGGAGCTCCTGGCGAGCCTCGCGGCGCGCGCGGAGAGCGCCTGCGAAGGTGGGTGGCTCTTGCGGGAGCCGGAATTCGACGTCTGGGTCATCGATCGCACGAGCCACGGGCGACGCTTGCCTCCGAAACAGGGCGTCGGATTGGCCAGAAAAATCGGGGCCGACGCCTTGCTCGCGCTCGGGTTCGCGGGGCGGCTCGCGGTACCCTGTGTGTTCTTCACGGACGCGGACGTCGCGTTGCCGAGCGACTATTTCGCGCGCGGCTCGGCGCTGCTTGGCAGCGAGCCCGGCGCGATTCTGTACCCCTTCACGCACGTGGACGCCGCGGGCGACGCGGCGCTGCACGACGCCACGCTGCTCTACGAGCTCACGCTCCGCTACCACGTGCTTGGCCTGGCAGCGGCTGGGTCCCCGTATGCCTTTCACAGCGTGGGCAGCACGATTGCCGTGCCGTTCGCCGGCTACGTGACGGTGCGGGGCGTGCCGAAATTGCTGGCCGGCGAGGACTTCTACTTGCTCGACAAGCTCGGCAAAGTGGCGCCGCTCGTTCGCCTCGGCGGAGAGCCGATTGCGATTCACGCCCGGAGCTCCCGGCGCGTGCCTTTCGGAACCGGACCCCGCGTGGAGCGCTTCCTCGCCGAGCAGCGAGCGGAAGTGATGCACCCCCGCTCCTACGAGGTGTTGAGCCGAGTGCTCGCGGTCATCGATCGCTTTGCGCGCGAGCGCGACGAAGCGGTCTTCAGGGGCCTGTTCTCCGAGTTCGGAGCTGCGATCAGCGCGACCAGCGAAGCGGCGCTCGAGGCGAGTGGCTTGGGCGCGGCCGCCTGCGCAGCACGTACTCACGTCGGCGCTGCCGACTTGGCCCGGCGCATCCACAGCTGGTTCGATGGCCTGCGGAGTCTGCGCTTTCTGCACGCGCTGCGGCCGGCCCTGCCCGATATGCCGTGTCTGAGCGCGACGGAAAGCGCTCCCTTCACGGCCCTCGAGCCTGGCCTTTCGCTCAGCGCTCGGGTCTGCCGCTTACGAGAGGCAGAGCGTGCGCTACCGGCTACGTGCGGCCCGAGCTGCCCTCGGCAGCCGAGGCCCGCCCGCTGAAGAAATTTTGGCGCTCGAAGCAGGGGAGGGAGGCGCGCGGCGCTGTGGCTGGACGGCGCTGCCGACGGCCGGAAAGTTGCGCTCGTAACTTGGGGCATGCGGCACTAGATTCGTGAGTCGCATGCCCGACGGCACCCCGAACACACGCAAGCGCTGGGGCGTTCCCATCTTGGTCCTCTCCTCGGCCGCGTTCTGCGTGTTCTGGGGGTTTTATGCGATCGACTACTTCGTGGTGCGCGTCTCGCCCAATCCCCCGCTGGGTCCGGTCGAGCACTACCTGCGCTTCGACCCGGGCAGCATCACCGACGCGGTGAGCTCGCTGGCGGGCATGATGGCGGCCGTGTTCGGCATCGTGATCACGGTGATCAGCATCATCGTGCAGTTGTCGGCGAATCGCTACGCGGGCGTCGCGCGCATGTTCTTGCGCGACCGCTTGAACCTCGCGATCATGGGATTTTACGTGATCGCCTGCGTGTGCGGCATTTGGCTCAGCGTGGGAATCCAGCATGATTTCGTGCCGCGCGCCACCCTGGTTGGCATGCTGTGCGCGACGTCGGCGGGGCTCGTGCTGATGGCTCCCTACTTCGGCTACGTGTTCTGGTTCGTCGAGCCCATCAACATCATCGCGCGCATCCGCAAAGAGGCGGTGGTGACGAGCGCGGAAGGCTCGTCGAGCAGCACCTCCTCGAAGCTCGTCGAGGCGCAAGGCGCGGCGCTCTCCGCGATGGAAGAGCTCACCGACATCACCAGCAATTCGATCTCTGGCAAGGACAAGATCATCGCCAGCGGGGCCGTCGACGCGCTGAAAGATTTCGCGCTCGACTACGTCTCTCGCAAGCCGCGTGCAGTCCCCGAGTGGTTCAAAATCGGCAGCGCGATCCGCCAAAACCCCGATTTCGTGGCGATGGACCCCGAATCTCTCTCTGATTTGGAGGATCGCAAGACTTGGGTCGAGTGGAAGATCATGCGCCAGTACCTCGGCATCTACAACGAGGCCTTGGCCAGCATGCGCGACATCAACTATCTCGTCGCCATCGACACGCGCTACATCGGCGAAGCGGCTGGCAAGGTGGGCGACGAAGAACTCGTGCGTCTGGTGTTTCGCTTCCTGAACTCGTATTTGCGATCGACCTTGAACGCGCGTGACGTGCGCACCGCGTACAACGTCTTGAATCAGTATCGATTGCTAATCGAATCGATGATCAAGCTCGGTCGCCACGAGCACGCCATCGAAGGCGTGCGGCACATGAGTTACTACGGCAACGTCAGCTTCGACATGAAGCTCACCTTCGTCACCGAGACCGTCGCCTACGACGTCTCCACCTTGTGCCAAGTAGCTCACGACGCAGGCTCACCCGGCGAAGAGGGCATGTTGAGCTTGTTCCTCGAACTCGATCGCCCGCTGCGTGTGAGCAGCCAAGAAGGCGCGTTGCTCGGCGTGCGCAAAGCGCAAGTGAAGCTCGCCGCGTACTACCTGACGCAAGGCCACGAGCAGCGCGCCCGTCTGATCGCCGACGACATGTCGAAGGAGCCGCGCGAGCGCTTGCGCTCGATACGACTCGCGCTCGAGAGCGTGAACACCAAAGACTTCTGGGAAATCATCGACCGCGGCCGCAACTTCGAATACATGCCGCCCCCACAGCGCGCCATGCTGACCACCTTCTTCGGCTGGCTCGATCTCGAGCAGTGAGCGCCGCTCGCCCGCAGCGTTAAGAACCCCCCCTCCCTAGAAGCCAGCGCGCGCTCGACAAGGTCTCGCCAAGCCGGCGCCCATCGAACGATCGGGCGCCGCCCGCGAGACTCGTTGGATTCGTGCCCCAGCCATGCCCTGGGTGCCGCCACCAACATGACCCACGAATTTCAACGATAATACGCGCTTGAGAGCGTCTGCTGCTTCCTACCTCCACCGGGTGGCACCAATCCTCCATCCAGCACTTCTACGTCCGCAAAGCGGGACCAAACCCCGACATGCCTCGCGAATCTTTCTTGGATTCGGCTGACGAGCCGCGTGGCTTGCCGAAGCCCCGGGGCCGGGTGATACTGGCCTCCCATGGGTCACCAGGCGAGGTCCTGGGAAGCAGTTTTTCCGTTGGTCTACGCGGAATTGCGCAGTATCGCGGCGGCCCGGCTGGCGCGCTTGCCGCCCGGGCAAACGCTGCAACCCACGGCGCTCGTGCACGAGGCCTATCTGAAGCTCGTGGGCAGCCAGGACGAAGGGTGGAACGATTCCGCCCACTTCTTCGGGGCGGCGGCGCAGGCCATGCGGGAGATAATCGTCGATCACGTGCGGCGTCGCTGTGCGCAGAAGCGCGGACAGGGTCGGCGCGGTGACCCGCTCGAGTCGGGGTTCGAAGTGGCCAGCGGCGAGCTGCCTGTCGACGATGTTCTCGCGATTGACGCGGCCCTGCGCGACCTGGAACGGGAGCATCCTCGCAAGGCCACTGTGGTCGTGATGCGGTACTTCGTGGGAATGTCGACGGCCCAAGTCGCTGAAGCGCTCGAGATCACGACCCGCACCGTCGAGCGGGAATGGCGCTTTGCCCGGGCTCTCTTGGCCGAAGCGCTGGCGGGCGGCAGCCGGAGCTGAAAATGGCTTCGACGGTCGACCCCGCCCGAGTGGAAGCGCTGTTCCACACAGTGGTCGACTTGCCGCCGGAAGACGCGGCACGGATCCTCGATGCGGAATGTCCGCGAGCGGGAGACGCGCTGCGACAGGCGGTAGAGCGGCTGCTCTTTCACGACCGTGCCGCGCCGCCGTCGTTTCTGGCTCACGACGGCACGCTGGTGGCCGAAGTGATCAATCTTGCCCAGTTTACGGGCGGGCGCGAGGCCCCGCACGAGGACGAGCTCTCTTCTGGGCAAAAGGTGGGGCGGTTCACGGTGTGGAAGCGGCTCGGCGCGGGCGCGATGGGCGTGGTGTATCTCGGATACGACGAGGCGCTCGACCGCCAGGTCGCGCTCAAAGTACTGCGTCGTGGCCTGGCCTGGCCGGAGCAGCTTGCCCGCGAGGCACGCGCCCTCGCGCGCCTGGCGCATCCCAACGTGGTGCAGATTTACGAGGTCGGCGAGCACGACGAGCGGCCTTTCATCGCGATGGAACTCGTCTCTGGCAGCAGCGTGCGCGGGTGGCTCGCGGAGCGCGGCCGAGCGGCGGCTCAGATTCTGGGAATCTTCGTGCAGGCCGTGCGGGGTCTCGCGGCCGCGCACGCGGCCGCGAGACCACGCC
>JAEUAF010000256.1 GCA_019695485.1 Sorangium sp. | reverse complement strand
CTTACCCAGGGTTCTACCCTTGAGGCACATGCCCTTGCCCGCCGTGTAAGGGACCATGTCCTTCACGCAACCCGCCTGGGTGATACCGTCGTCGTAGCAGTACCAGGCACCCTGGATGCCGTAGTTGTTGCACTCGCGCGCAACCCAGCCCGTGGAATCGACGGGGAGAATGCCCTTGTCCGTGTTGCTACACGTCACGGCCGCCGCTCCCGCCGCTCCCGCTGTTCCAGTCGCGCCCGCGGTTGATGCGCCCGCCGTGCCCGTCGCGCCACCGCTCGTGCCTGTCGAAGTGCCTCCGCTCGTGGTTGTCGAGCCACCGCTGGTGCTTGTCGAAGTGCCTCCGCTCGTGGTGCCCGTTGTGCCGCCGCTCGTGCCCGTGGCTGTTCCGCCCGAGGTCGTCGTCGCCGTGCCTCCGGTCGTGCCGTTCGAGCCGCCGGTGCCTCCACCGCGCTCAGCGGTTCCGTTGGACGCGGAACACGCGACGAGGCCAAGGCCCGTTGCGCCAAGAGCAAACAAGAAGGTCGAACTTGAAGCCATGCGGTGATGAAGTTTCATGCGGGTCACAGTCCTGTAGTGGCGAGGTCGACACCTCGTTAAAATGCGCCCGAAACCATAGCAGGCAGCCGAGCTGTTGCCGGTGGGACTCCGCTCCTTCCCGCTCGAGCGTCGCGGTGACCGCGCTCTTGAGGAGGAACGCTAGCTTTTCCGAGCAAGAACGAGCAATGGCCCACTGGCCGATAGCCGCGCCAGCGGGCACGGCCCCCCAAGGCGTCCTCACGGAGAGGTGGCCGCCCTAGATCAGCACGATCTCCGGCACCGTACGCTCCGCGTCCGCGACGATCAGGCGGAGAGCGGCGGTGTCGATGTCGAGCTCCAGGCACGCCGATTCGATATCGAAGAGGCCAATCGAGTCGCCCGTCATCGGATAACCCGCCACCATGGGCCCTTTCACGGTGGCCCCGAAGTGTTCGGTGAGATGATCCGCGAGGCGCACGGCGGCAGCCAGGGCTGCGCAATCGCCGGTGTGCAGGTGATGGTGGTGGCCAACGACTTCGACCACGGCCGGCGGAAGGCCCCAGCGCTCAGCCAACAAGAGCGAGGCATGCTCGTGGAGTCCGTCGATGTCCTTCCAGAGCAGCGCGAGCGGGGGCGCGTCCGCACGTTCGATGTGGTTCACGGCTAGGAGCAGCCCAGCGAATCCTACGTCGTGCAACAAGCCGCAAATGAACGCCAGCTCTTGGTCGAGCGACGCGCGCCGACACACGATGCGCGTGATGTACGCGGTCAGCGTACTGTGACGCGCGATGCTCGCCATCGTCTCGGCGTATTCGGGCATCACGAAGACGCTGTTTCGAAGCGCGACTTCGAAGACGGCGTCGCGTACGCCTTGCACTCCCAGTCGGACCACGGCTTCACGCAACGAGCGAATCGGGGTGCGTCCCGCGTAGATCGGCGAGCCCACGAGCCGCAATACGGTGGCGGCGAGCAGCTCATCGCGCTCGAGCAGGGCGACGACTTCAGCGACGTTGGTCTCTTCGCGGGAACCGAGCGCCATCAACTCGAGCGCCACTTCAGGCAAGGGCGGGGGGCGATAGGTCGGGTCGTCGAAGACCGCGAGTAGCTGTTGGCAGAGCGTTGCGGAGACGAGGTCTTTCATTCGTTTGACTGAGAGGCTCTGCACCCCCCAAACGGCCACCCTCGGGGTTTCGATAGAGCACGTTTTGAGGGCGCTATCGGCTTAAGGGACCCGCTGCAGCTGCCGCTCTTCCTAGGGTCGGCTTTTGGGTCCCGAGGGCGATAAAGCCGCCAGCCGGCTCGACCTGAGCCCGCTTTTTGCTTAGATTGAGCGCGCCAGGCGAGACCGATCCCGTGCAGCCACCCAACAAAGGCCTCCGCGATCCGGGCGACGATCCGTTGCTTCCGTTCGTCCTCGCGGCGAAGGCCGGCGACCGCGGCGCCGAACGGGAACTGCTGCTCCGCGTCGCGCCGGTCGTGCTGGCGGTCGTGCGCGTGGCGCGGCCAGGGAACGAAAGCACTCTTTCCGCGATAACCCTGGAAACGCTGATCGCAACACTGCGTGCCCTTCCCACGCTACGGGGCGAGGAAGCCGTGCGCGACGTAGTAGCCAAGATTGCGCTGGAAAAGTTGCGCGGCTCAGTGGGCGCACTCGGCGCGTCCGATGAGCGCATTCTGGCCGCGGCACACGCTCACGCACGACGCAGCGGGCGCGTCGGCGATGCAGCGCGAATCGAGGCCTGCGTCGAGCGCGCACTGGAGGACGATGCGGCCGTGTTGGTGAGCCATGTCATGATGCGCACGCGGATCCGCAGTAAGAGCCGCGCCCACATCTGGCTCACGTTAGGCGCATTGGCATTGGGCGCAGCGCTTGCGTTTTTCGGCCTGCGCTAATCCAGACGAGTGACCTAACCTGCAGCGCGTCGACTCGCGAGGAAGCCGCGCTCGTCTCGGGGTGACGCGCTGCTATCTTTGATGCACTATGCGCTTACTTAAGTGGTTACCCGTTTGTCTGGTGAGTGGCTACGTCATCGTCGCTTGTGGCGGTGAGAGCTTTACGGCCGGTTCGAGCGGAGGTGGGAACGGCACAGCAGGCGGCGCCAGTGCCGCAGGCGGAGCCAGCGGAGGAGCGCAGACCAACGGCGGAACTCGGGCGAGCGGCGGCGCTCCTACTGCGGGCTCACCAAGCAGCGGCGGCAGCGCCTCGGGGGGAGCGCTCGGCTCCGGCGGGGCTCTCACCAGCGGCGGCACGAAAGCAGCTGGCGGCAGCGCAGCGGGTGGTCACCCCAATGCAGGGGGGACGAAGGCGACCGGCGGCACGTCCGGCGCCGGTGGACAGACTTTCGACTCCTGTTCTAGCTCCGGCGAGTGCACGCTGGTGCCTGCGGCTTGTTGCGGCGCCTGCAATCCGCAACTGAGTGACTACGTGGCGCTGAACTCATCGCAGGTGAACGCCTACCTCTCCCAGCGCGCGTGCACGGACATCGCCTGCGCGCCGTGCCCGGCGCCGTTGCCCCAAGCCGATGCTAGCGGGAATTTCGGAGCGCTCTGTGTGAGCGGGCGCTGTCAGGCCTTCGATGTGCGCTCGAGTCCGCTCAGTCGCTGCGAGAAGAGTACGGACTGCGCCCTGCGCATGGGCGTCTCGTGTTGCGAAGGCTGCGGGGGAGGCCTCGCGGCAGTCAGCACTCAGCTGGATCTGCAGAAGCAGCTTTGCGGGGATGGGGGCTTCGCGTGCCCCGCGTGCGCTCCCATTTATCCCGCTGCAGCGTCCGCTCAGTGCGGAACCGATGGGCACTGCGCGGTGAGCTGGCTCACTCAGTAACGCGCCGCCAAACGTCGGCGGCCAAGCCTGCGCAGGCAGCGCTCAGGGGAGCGGAGGCACGTGAAACAGCGGCCGATGCAGGGCGATGAGTGCGACCAGCAGCAAGACTCCGAGCCCCACCGGGAGCTTGAACTCGCGCCACACCAGCGCGTTCCGCCCCTGTGCGACCGCGAGAAAGGGCAGAGTCGAGGTGAGCGCGCGATAGCGAGCAAAGGCTTCCGGGCGCGCCTGTGCCCGTTTGCGATCGATGTGCGACATACCGAGCGCCGCCGTCAAACCCAGCGTCCCGAAAAACAGCGACCCCGCGAGATCCCCATTCGCAAGAATGTGCGACGAAGACCAGAGCACCACTGCCCACAGAAACGGATGACGCGTGATGCGCAGCACGCCCTGAGCGGCGAATTCTCGCTCCAGCAATGCTTCGCCGCGAACGGCCCCCGGATTTGGCGCGCTGAACGCGCCCACGAGCAGCAGGCACGCCGCCGGCATCACCACGACGGGCAGCCAGCGGCACCACGCTGGGACGATCCACAACGGAGCGCAGGGCGCGCCGCGAAACGCCACCACGAGCCAGCTCAGCGACGCCAGCGAGAGCAACGAGAACAAACCCAAAAAGGCGCGCTCACCGAGCCGCCTCATCAAGGCGCCTCGCAACGCGGAACCCGCGATGCCGGCGTGCAGCCCGAACCAGGCGAGCGCGGCCAGCGTCAGCCTAACGAGTGGATCCATCGGCGAAGCCTCCCCACGTTAGACTCATCAGACAACCGGCAAGCGTTTGGAGCGAAAGGGGATGGATTCGTGTCCGGTGTCGATGCGCAACACCTGCTCTGCGTTTGGAAACGCGAGCTCAGGCACGAAATCGGTCGGCGCTTCCCAAGTCAACACATCTTTTTGCAAGGGACCGGGCAGCGTGGGCTGCTGAGTGCGCTCGAAGAGCTGGAAATCGTGGCGCGCCACCAGGTTCAGGGGCAGTCCGCGTTCCGGCCCGCGCTCACGAAACCAGGCGCGCGCTGCTTCCACGTTTTGAATCAACACGTGGTGCTGCGGGTCGGTTTTGGCCGCGAGCAGAAACTCATCCTGCATGACGGCGAGGTTGCCGCGTCGGTACGCGATCACCGCTAGGTAGTTTCGTGCCAGGCCCGGCGTCGCGAAGCCAAGCTCCAGCGCTCGACGCAGGTGATGCTCCGCCTCGTCGAGCTTGCCCTCGCGAAAGTATGCGCCGGCCAGGTCGACGTGCGCCGGCGCGTGATCGCCCAGACGCTCCAAAATGGCGAGACACTCGGGCACGCCTTCCAAATAGTACTCGCGAAGGCCGCTATTTTCGGCGAACCACTCGCTCATCACGCGCGTCGCCTCCTCGTCGGCATCGAAGGGCACCTTCAGCTCCTGAAAGTCACCCTCGAAGTATTGTTCGCGTTTTAGCCAGCCCGCCTTCTCGGCGTCGCGGAAATCAGCCGTGCCCGGGTAAATCGACAGACACGAAAAAATGTACTGGTGGGGCCGGGCCTTCGCGAGAAAGTCGAGCGTTTCGCGGAACGTGTCCGCCGTTTCGCCGCGGTTACCGAGCATCATGTAGAAGCGCACGTGGACGCCGTACTTCTTGGCCATTTCGGCCGCGGAAATGATCTCGTCTTTGCTGATCTTCTTGTCGATCTCGCGCAAAATGCGCTCCGAGCCGGACTCCACGCCGAGGCTCAAGCGCTGACAACCCGCGAGCCGCATTTCGTAGAGCAGCTCCTCATTCAGGACATCGACGCGCGTGTCGCAACTCCAGAGAAAATTGAGCTTTCGCTGGCGAATGCCGCGACAGAGCTCGAGCACGCGCTTCTTGTTGGTGGTGAAGGTGTCATCCTTGACCTGCAGCATTTTGACGCGCAGCCGCGGGAGTAGGCGCTCGATGGCGTCGAGCGTGTAGGACACGGAGTGTCCGCGAAAGCCCCGCCCCCAGCTAGTCTCTGCGCCGCAGAAGGTGCAGGCCCAAGGACAGCCGCGCGAAGTCATCAAGATGTGCGTATCGAAGTAGTTTTGCGGGGACGCGAGCGTGTCCAGATTTGCCACCGACTCGCGCTCGGCACCACGCTCGATGCGATCGTCCAGTCGATAGAGCGTCCCGGCGACGCCGATCAGCGGTCGCCGTTGGCGCTGGCGCTCGACGAGCTCCATGAAGGTGATGTCGCTCTCGCCTTCGCAGACCACATCGATGTGTGGGTAATGGGAGAGCATTTCCTTGCCGAGCGGTGTCGCGTGCGGCCCGCCGATCACGACCGGTGCATGCGGGCGATGGCGCTTGATGAGCTCGGCAGTGAGGGCGACTCCGCGGCGGTTCGCGGTCCAGCACGACATCCCGAATAAATCCGCGTCGAGCCCGGCAATCAATTCTTCGACCGCCGACCATGCAAAGCCCGAGAGATTCAGGACCTTGGCCTGGTGCCCGGCACGCAGCGCCTGAGCGGCCAGGGAAAATAGGCCATACGGCGTTTGGAAGAAGTCGGCGTCGAGGTCGCCCTCCTGGTAGTCCGCGGGCGGCCCACCCGCTTCGGGGGCAATTCGAGCCTCGCCGGGACCCGGGATCTTCCAGGGCGGGGGGTAAATCAGCGCGATGCGCATGCGCGGGAGTCTAGCCCTTTTCTGGGCTCGCACAGAGCGCCCGAGCCGCGCCCACCCAATCTTCCTTCCGAATGCGCGCCGGCTTCACTTTAATGAGGGGGGCGATTCTTTCGATGTCGGCGTCCGTCCAAGCGGCAACTTGCTCGAAGGTCGTGATGCCTTGAGCGACGAGCGCCCGCGCGAATGCGGGCCCGACGCCGGGGATCCTGCGCAGATCCTGAGCTGAAGCTGGGCTGCCGCCGGCCGCTTTTCGACGCCCAGCGTTCGGCGCGGCACGCCGCGGGCGGGCCCCTTCGCTCGCTGTGCGATGAGGCGCCTCGGCCGCCTCGAGCTCCGCCAGGCGCGCCTCGAGTTCGGCGTTGCGTAGGCTCAGGCTGGCCGCTTCCAAGCCCTGACCTTCGAGCTCATCGACGCGCGCCTCGAGCTCACGCATGACGAGGACGCGTCGCTCGAACTCCAGAATGCGATGCTCGAGCGCTTGCATGGCGTCGCGCTGTGCGCGCTCGATCTTGTCGCGCTCCGCCTGCAGCTTAAGCTCGAAGTTTGCTTGAAGGCCGGAGAGCTCGCGAAGTAGGCGCACGCGCTCAGCGTCCACGCGTTCGAGAGCCGCACGCGCCTCCCCGAGCTCACGTGCAGCGCGCGCGAGACGCGCTTCGACGTCGCTCGTAGTTGGCTCCGAGGCGCGGGTCAGGTCGGGACTCGAGCCCCGCGTCGGCGTCGGCATCGGCGCGCGCGGACTCGGCGGGGTCGGTAGCGGGCCGCGCGAGCCCGTCGCTGTGGGCAACGGCCCGCGAACACTAGGCGGCGCGGGGGTGGCAGCGTCGCCCAGGCGGGCACGCTCACTCGGCGGCGGCGGCCGCAAACTCGGCGAACTGACTGGTGGCGCGCTCGAAAACCCCGCGGCGCGCGGCACCGGCGTGTGGAGCGCCGCTGGAAAAGGCGGCCGAGCCGAGGCTCGGCCCGGGAACGGAGGAGGCATCCGTGCCGGCGGCGGAGCGCTCTCCGCTGCGGGTAACTTCGACACGGGGGCCTCGGCCGCGGGGATCTCGGACGCGGACGCCGCCGAAGCCTGCGAATCGCCTGCGGTCAACGTGGTCGACGAAGTCTCCCCCGGGCTCGGGATGGGCGGACTCGCGGCGGGCGGCGAACTGACGCCCTTGGGCGAGAGGCCAGTCCCCCCAGAACTGGGCCGCGGAGGCAGGAAGACCGGGCGGGATATTCGCGGCGGGGGGCCCGGAGTTTCGGGGATTTCCGGAGCAGCTTCTGGCGGGGTCTCGTCACCCATCGGATGGCGCTTTTCGATGCACTCGGAAGGATAGCGAATTTCCCAACGGAGGGGGAGCTTGGTCGCCAGATTTCGGCGCGCTTCGAGCCCGCCCGCGCCTTGGCGCCGGTTACGGCACGGCTTTGCGACGCGCTTAACACTTCTTCACAGACTGCCACGCACACGCGCAACAGGCGGAACGCAGGTTCTCTTCATCGGCGGCGACGTTCAGCGCCGAGCCGAGTTTCAAAAGGAGAACGAGACGATGTTTGGTTTCTTGATCGGTGCGGCCTGCCTCGGTGGCCTGGCCGCCCTGCTCCACCGTCCACACCACCACCACTTCGGGCACCACTACGGGCACGGCTGCCACGGCTTTCGCGGCGGTTCGCGACGACGGAGCGCGGGCCTCTACTTTGCGTTTCAGCGACTCGACACCACGCCCGGCCAAGAGAAGGCAATCATCGCCGCGATCGACGAGTTTCGCGAAGGCGCCCGCACACTGCGCAACAAGGTGCGCGCCTCGCGCACGGAGGTCGCTGCAGCGCTGCGCGCCGAGCATTTCGACGCGGCGCGCTTCGACGCGGTCGTCGCGCGACACGCAGAGGACTTCGCCACGATGGGCAGCGGCGCGTCGGTCGCTCTCGGCAAAATCCACGAGGCGCTCGACCCCGAGCAACGCCAACGCTTGGCGCGCTGGCTCGAGTCCTACCCAGGCTTCTTCGACTTTGCGTGAAAGGACCGGACCATGAGAAGGCTATTTGCTGTTTTGCTAGGCTTCGGCGCTATCGCAAGCTTCGCGTGGGGGATCCACTGCATGCACCGAGGGGCCTATGGCGGGGGGCCGATGGCGCGACGCGCTGAATTCGAGGCGCACGTCGCCGATGTTTGCACTCGCGCCGCCGAGCGCGTCTACCGTGACGAAGAAAGCCGCGCTCGGCACTGAGGTGAGACCGCGGAACGGCCGCCGACGGCGCGCTTTT
>JAEUAF010000110.1 GCA_019695485.1 Sorangium sp. | reverse complement strand
GCCACCACCCCGCGCGAGCCGCCCCAACCTAACAAAGTGGGAAGGGCCCCACGCCCCGCGCGAACCGCCGCGGGCGACGAGTTGCCGTTGGCGTCGCCCTGAGGTAGCGTCCGGCCTGTCGCTCGGGGCGCGGTCCTGCTGACCGCTGAGAAGAACCCGTGGAACCTGATCCGGTTAGCACCGGCGTAGGGAAGGCGGCGCGCGAGACGGCTCGGCGTCGGCTTTCCAGGAAAGAGAAGCCGATGACGTTGAAACTGCCGCTCCGCGGAGCCAAGAATCCCTCGACGCAGAAGCAGGGTACGAACCCCGGTTCGTTCGCCCTCGAACCGAACATCGGCGGACCGCTCACCTTCGCGTCGCCCGATACGCCGGGCATGCCCGCACCAAGCGGCAAGACGGCCTGGGACTTCTTACCTGCGGGTTGGCGTCGGGAGGGCGCGTTTGCCGTCGCGCCGGCGGGGTTCGTCCCGGTCACTCAGCTCGAGCACGCGCGCCTCGGGCAAGTGACCCCGGAGATGCGGCGCGTTGCCGAGCGCGAGCCGCACCTGACTCCGGAGGCCGTGCGAGACGAGGTCGCCGCGGGGCGCATGATCATTCCCGCAAACCGCGTGCACTTGCAGCACCGACTCGACCCGATGTGCATCGGGCGCGGTAGCCGCACCAAGGTCAACGCCAACATGGGCGCGTCGCCGGTCTCGTCGAGCACCACCGAAGAGGTGGAAAAGCTCGATTGGGCCGAGCGTTGGGGTGCCGACACGGTGATGGATCTGTCGACGGGCGGCGATCTCGACGCTTGCCGCGAGGCCATCTTGCACCACGCGCGGGTGCCGATCGGCACGGTGCCGATTTACTCGATGATTATCGGACGACGCATCGAAGACCTGACCGAGAAAGAGATTCTCGCTGGCCTTTTGCATCAAGCCAAGCAAGGGGTCGACTACTTCACGATCCACGCGGGCGTTCTGCGCGAGCATTTGCCGTTCGTGAAAAACCGGCTGATCGGCATCGTGAGTCGTGGCGGATCGCTGCTGGCCAAGTGGATGCTGGTGCATGGCAAGCAGAACCCCATGTACACGCTGTTCGAGGAAATCTGCGACATCATGCGTGAGTACGATGTCTCGTTCTCGCTCGGCGACGGGCTGCGCCCCGGCGGCCTCGCGGATGCCTCCGATGTGGCCCAGCTGAGTGAACTTCGAACGCTGGGAGAGTTGACCGAGCGCGCGTGGCGGCGCGGCTGTCAGGTGATGATCGAAGGGCCAGGACACGTGCCGTTCGATCAAATCGAATACAACATGAAGCTCGAGCGACAGCTTTGTCACGGCGCCCCATTCTACGTGCTGGGTCCGCTGGTTACCGACGTGTTCCCCGGCTACGACCACATCACGAGTTGCATCGGCGCCACGGCCGCCGCCTACCACGGCGCGTCGATGCTCTGCTACGTGACCCCCAAAGAACACGTCGGCTTGCCGAAGAAGGACGACGTCAAGCAAGGCTGCATCGCGTACAAGATCGCCGCGCACGCCGCCGACGTGGCGCTCGGCATCCCCGGGACTCGGGATTGGGACGACGAGCTCACCAAAGCGCGCGCCGCGTTGAACTGGGAAAAGCACTTCGAGCTCGCGTTCGACGGGGACACCGCGCGCGCCTTTCACGATGAGGACCTCGACGTAGACACGGACTTCTGTGCCATGTGCGGGCACGACTGGTGCTCCGTGCGCATTTCCAAAGAAATCGTGGAGTTTGCCAGCGGAAAACACGCGGGCTTCGAGCGCGAGAGCGTGCAGGTTTCGAAGGCGCTGACGCCCGATCAGCGAGAAATCTTGGAGCGCCGGGGCGTGCTCTCAGCCGAGGAAATCGAACGCTTGGCCTCGAAGACGGCCAAAGCGGTTGGCGCCGCGCGCGGTCAAAAGGCGGGTTGCCACAGCGACCTCACGCCCGCCGAGCAGGCGCAGCGCCTGCAAGCGGAGCAACTCGTCGAGCTCAGGCTCAAACCAAGCGCGGCGGCCCCCGCGAAGTGACCATGCGCGTTCGGGAACGCTCCCAGCAAGTGCTCGCCAAGCTGAGCGAGTTCTTGGGCACCGAGCTCGACGTCGCGCTCGAGCGATGCCTCACCCAAGATCCGGCGGCGCGCGCGATCGAGCTCTTTCGCGACGTCGCCGAACACGTGCCCGCGTACCGCCGATTTTTGGCGGAGCGGGCCGTCGACCCGTCGGCGATCTCGGGGGCTGCCGATTTCGCGCGCTTGCCCGTCGCCAGCAAGGCCGATTATCACCGCGCGTTTCCGCTCGCCGAGCTGTGTAGCGGCGGTGCGCTCGAGCAGGCTGATTTCGTCGCGGTCTCTTCGGGCTCGAGCGGGGAACCCACGTTTTGGCCGCGTTTTACCAGTGACGAATACGGCACTGCGCGGCGTTTCGAGCAGGTGTTGGTCGACGCGTTCGGGCTCGACCAGAAGCGCACGCTTGGCGTGGTCTGCTTCTCGCTCGGCAGCTGGGTGGGCGGCATGTACACGACGTCCGCTTCGCGCGCGTTGGCTCAGAAGGGTTACCCTCTGACGCTGGTGACCCCCGGCAACAATCGCGTCGAGATCTTGCGCGTGGTGCGGGCGCTCGGGCCCTTGTTCGATCAAGTCGTGCTGTTCGGCTATCCCCCGTTCTTGAAGGACGTGGTGGACGCGGGACGCGCCGAGGGGCTCGATTGGAGCGCGTTCCCGATGCGACTCGTGACCGCCGGGGAAGTGTTCAGTGAGGAGTGGCGCAGCCTGGTCAGCGCGCGCCTCGGCGGCATCGATCCGTGTCAACACACGGCCTCGCTATACGGCACGGCAGACGCAGGTGTGCTCGCCAACGAGACGCCGCTGTCGATTCGCATTCGACGCTTTCTGGCCGAGAACCCGCGCGCCGCCAGCGCACTGTTCGGCGAGGCCCGCCTACCCACTTTGTGTCAGTACGATCCGCTGCACCGCTATTTCGAGACTTACCAAGGCGAGGAGCTCGTCTTCAGTGGCGACGGCAGCTTGCCGCTCATTCGCTACCGCATCCTCGATCGTGGCGGCGTGATCCCGTTCGCTTCGATGTGTGGCTATTTGCGTGACCTCGGCTTCGATCCCCTGTCAGGGCCCGCTGCGCCGAGTAAGGTAAGACGATTGCCTTTCGTGTATGTCTTTGGTCGCTCTGGTTTCGCGCTCTCGTTTTACGGCGCGAACGTCTATCCGGAGAACGTGTCGGTGGGGATCGAGCAGCCGGAGTTCTCGGAGTCATTGAGTGGCAAATTCGTGATGGAGCTTTGTCGGGGGGGCGACGAAAATGTCGAGCTTCAGGTGTCCGTCGAGCTCTTACCGGGCAAAGTGGCGAGCTCGAGCCTGAGCGACGCGGTGGGGCGCTCGGTGCGGCGCGAGCTCGAGCGGCTGAACAGCGAGTTCTTGAGCTACGTGCCGCCCGAGCGGCGTAGCCCGCGCATCGTGCTGCTTCCCTGCGCTGATCCAGGCTATTTCCCGGTCGGCGTGAAGCACCGTTACACGCGCGGGGCATAGCCCTCCGCGAGCCGGACGCCCGGTATAGTTGCCCACTGGCGCGTCGCATGCGTTCGCCCACACGGTGCGCAATTCGGCAAAAGGCCCGGCGCGTCGGCGATGTGACGTTGCATTCGTCAGAGCCTCGGGGCTACCTTATCCACCCTACTAGGTGACGCTTCACTGGTGCGTCACGTCTCGGGAGGAGAGGTGTCATGTCGCGAACGCCGTTGCTGTCTGCGTTGAAGAAGCTGTTCCGTGATGCGCACGCTGCCCGTCGCGTGCGCTTACCGATGACGGCGCTGCCAGAGCTCCGCGAGGCTTCGTTGCGGGCCAAACCCGTGTTGTCGCGTCGCGCGGTGGTTTCTGCCATCGGCGTCGGGGCCGCTACGCTCGCTCTGCCAAAGCGCGGGTTCGCCAAGACTCAGCCGAGCATCGCCATCGTGGGCGGCGGCATCGCAGGCTTGAGTTGCGCGCTGAAGCTTTCGGATCGGGGCTTCGCTTCGACCGTGTACGAGGCGTCGGGTCGCGCCGGCGGCCGCATGTTCTCGAATTCGAGCTATTGGGCGCAAGGGCAGGTGAGCGAATGGTGCGGTGAGCTCATCGACACCGGACACGAGACCATTCAGGCGCTCGCCAAGCGCTTTGGTCTCCCGCTCGACGACTTGCACGCTGCGGAGCCCAAGAATTCCCACGATACCTACCGGTTTTTCGGCTCGTACTACGAGCAGAGCAGCGCCGATGCCGACTTTTTGGCTACGGTCGCGGCGCGAGTTGCCGCCGACGCCGACGCGGCCGGTTATCCAACGACCTTTGACTCCTTCACCCCGGAAGGCGCCGAACTCGCTTATATGAGCGTGTACGACTGGATCGAGTCGCGGGTGCCCCACGGCCACCGCTCGGCGCTGGGCGCGATGCTCGACGTCGCGTACGCCACCGAGTACGGCGCCGATACCCACGACCAATCGGCGCTAAATCTGGTGTACTTGCTGGGGTTTCAGCCCGATGACACGGGACTTTCCGTGTTCGGAGAGTCGGACGAGCGCTTCCACATTCGCGGTGGGAATCAGCAGCTCCCCGTGCGGATCGCCGAGCACCTCGGCAACGTCCAATACGGCCAGTCACTGCTGCGGCTTCGAAAGACAGCGGCGGGGCGTTATTGTTTGGTATTCGCGCGTGGCGGCAGCACGCAAGACGTCATCGCCGACTACGTCGTCCTGGCGCTGCCGTTTGCGGTGCTGCGCGGGCTCGACATCGGCGCGGCGGGCTTCGACGCGCTCAAGATGCAGGCAATCTCCGAGCTCGGCAGCGGCCACAACGGCAAGACCCAACTTCAGTTTCAACGTCGCCTTTGGAACGGCACCGGTTCGTGGCCGGGCCTGAGCAACGGCTCGAGCTACAGCGACACTGGGTACCAGTCGAGCTGGGACGTGACTCGCGCGCAACCGGGCAAAAATGGGATCTTGGTGTTCTATTCGGGCGGCAAG
The DNA here is from genome assembly GCA_019695485.1 of Sorangium sp. GTDB lineage: Bacteria > Myxococcota_A > Polyangia > Polyangiales > Polyangiaceae > PMG-095. The sequence goes on along the minus strand of JAEUAF010000110.1, from coordinate 7,593 downwards.
GTGACTGACGCGATGGCGACGAGCAGCGGGTTTTCGACCTTGCCCGACGTTGGCGTCGCCCGCGACGCGGCCGATGCGCTGCGCCGCGCCGAACCCGTGTTTCGTGGTCTGAGCGCGACGTGGAACGGTCTCGCGACGCAGTCGTTGCCCCACAAGAGTCCCTTTTTCAAGGCGTCCTACGCCTACTTCCGCGTGGGACAGTACCTCGAGTTTGCCGGTTACGAAGGTGTCACCCAAGGTGGCGTGTTGTTTGCCGGCGAGCACACCTCGCAGGACTTTCAGGGCTACATGGAAGGCGGCGCGAGCGAGGGCAAACGCGCGGCGTTGGAGCTCATCTCTCTGATTCGTTGAGGCGCCGAATCGGCGAGCCGGACCGGTATCGACCCGCGGCGCGAGTGCGGCCTCACGACGCCTCGCGGAAACCGTCAGGCTGAGCACCTGTTCCGGCTCGTCGCCTGTCACTGGAGAGGCTTAGAGTCCTTACTTGCTGAAGTGAGGACGTAGCTGAAAATAGCTTTGAGTCCGCGCGCGAGCCGAGATACGTCACGCGGCGGAGGCGACGAGCGACACACGATGGCGGCAGGTGACGTAGACGCAGCGGGCCTCGAGGCGGCGCTCGACGCACTGCTCGGTACGGTCGTCGGCGGCCGTTTCCAGATCATCGATCGCATCGCGCGGGGGGGCATGGCAAGCGTGTATTACGCCATGCAATTGCCCCTGAATCGCGCGGTGGCGGTGAAGGTGCTGAGCGTCGAGCACAGCGGAAACGCAGAGTCCGACGAGGGCTTTCGCCGGCGCTTTCTGCAAGAAGCGAGCATCCTCGCCAAATTGCAGCACCCAAATATCGTCACGCTGCTCGACTACGGACAGATTAGCGATCTGCCGGGTGAGCACTACTTCATGGCGATGGAGTATCTGAGCGGGGAGACGCTGGCTCAGCGATTTCGAGCTCGGGGTCGGCTCAGCATCGAAGAGAGTATTCGCCTTGCACGTCAGATCGGCCGCGGCCTGCGCGAAGCGCACCGCAGGGGGTTCATCCATCGCGATCTGAAGCCGTCGAACATCATCCTCGTGCCGGAGGACGACAAGAACGACATCGTGAAGTTGGTCGACTTCGGCATCGGCAAGATCCTGGCGGAGCGATCGGATCAGCTGGCGCACACGGAAGACCTGACGCGCGTCGGGCTGCTGCTCGGCAGTCCCAGGCATATGGCGCCCGAACAGATCCGCTGTGAGCCGGTGGAGCTGCGCACCGACCTGTACGGGCTTGGCGTCATTCTGTTTCAAGCACTCACAGGTCGCCTGCCCTTCGATGGCCGGACCGAGGTGGACGTGCTGATGGCGCATTGCTCGTTGCCCCCGCCCGCGCTCTCCGAGGTGTGTCCCGGCGTGTTTTTCCCCGAGTCTTTAGCGCAGCTCGTGCGCGCCCTGCTGCACAAGCACCCTAGCGGACGGCCCACGGTCGAGGAGTTCTTGGAACGGCTGGCGGGCGTCGAAGAAGAGGTATTCGGTACGATCAGCCTGGCCGGACCCACTCTGCAGGGCATTGCGTCGCGCCCACTCTTGCCCAGCGTCACGCCTCCGCTCGGCGACTGGGAGCGACATACCGGTGTTACCCAACGAGAATGGAAGGCGAGCGTACCGACGCTCGGGAGCGGCGCACCGGTCTCCTCCGTACCTCCGCATTCGTACCCGGTCCCAGGTCGCAAGAAGGGCGCGATCGCCATCAGCGTGGGCGTCGTCGCGCTGCTGGCGCTGTTTGCGTTCACCGCGTTTCAGCTGGGTAGGACCCGTGGCGGCGATGCCGCGCGAGCGGCGGCGCCGATCGTTGCAACGGCTCCGCTCGCGCAGCCCGTCCCGGCGGCCGCACAGCCTGCCGCAGCGAGCTCATTCACGCTCACCATCGATTCGATTCCCTCTGGCGCAAGTGTCAGTGAAGGCGGAATCGCGCTCGGCGAAACGCCCGTGACCATTACGCTCGAGCGAAGCTCGCTCGCGGCCGGCCCGCGCAAGTTCGTGCTCCGACAGGATGGATTTGCCGCCTATACGTTGGAACAGTTCGATTCGCAGGCGGCGGTGAATGCGCGCATCGTGCTGGTGCCCGCGGGCGGCAAGACCGTGCGTCCGCGCGCGGCGCGCTCGCTCCCCGCTTCGGGCGGGATTGGCTCGCTGACTCCTCTCGAAGCGCCGTCGCCGAAGCGCAATGAGAACGTGCTGCTCGACATCCGAACTCGGCGTTGATACGACGGCCCGAGAGCTCCGGTGTCTGGAGATTCGCATTGCAACGCTGTTACGCGCTGATTCGCCGCTGTTTGTTAGCCCTGTCGCTGTTGGTCGCTTCGCCCTGCTGGGTGACGAGCGCCTTCGCCGACGATGTCGCGGACGAGGCCGACCTCGACTTCACGCTCGGGGCCGAGCGTTACCAGGCCGCTGACTACCCGCGCGCGCTGGCGTATTTTCTGGCGTCGAACCGGCTGGCGCGCAACCGCAACGTGCTCTTCAACATTGCGCGCTGTTACGAGCAGCTAAAGCAATTCCCCGAGGCGCACCGTTACTACTCGCGCGCGCTCGACGGCGAGACCGAAGCCTCGGCCCTCAGCCGCATCAGCGAAGCGATCGCACGCATCGCGCCGCACATTGCCGTGCTCGAGATCACGACCGAGCCGCCCGGTGCTCGTCTATTTCTCGATCGCAAAGACTTGGGTGAGCGCGGAGCGGCGCCTCAAAAGATCGCGCTGCCCCCCGCCAAGTACCGAGTGATCGCCGAGCTCGATGGCTTCGAAGACGCCAAAAGTGAACCGGTCGAGGTGGTCGTCGGCGCCGAGCGGAGCGTCAAGCTCACCTTGAAGCGCATCGTGGGCACGATTCGCGTCACGGGTCCCGTGGGCGGCGCGGTGCGACTCGACGCTGAGAACACGGCGGTCGTGTGCCGTGCGCCCTGCGATCTGTCTGCGGCACCGGGTCAGCACACGGTGATCTTGACGAGTGTCGGCTACCGCACCCTGCGTATTCCCGTCGCCATTCAAGCCAATCGGACCTCGCTGCTCAAGCCCGAACTCGTGCCCGAAACCGGCTCTTTGGTGGTGAACTCGGACGAACGCGATGCCACGATCGAGGTCGACGGCAAGACGGAGGGCTTTACTCCCGCCTTGCTGACGGTGCCAGTCGGCGTGCACCACGTGCGCGTCAGTTTGCAGGGCTTCTTGCCGGTCGAGCGCGACGTCAGCATTCAATCGACCGGTCAAGCTCACCTCGACGTCGTTCTGGTCTCTCGGGACTCGGTGGAAGCGGCCTCGCGCTTCTCCGAGTCGGTCGACGACGCGCCCGCCTCCGTCTCCCTCGTGAGTCCGCAAGAGCTGCGCGCCATGCACTACCCCACCCTGGTGGAGGCGCTGCGCGGCGTGCGGGGCATCTACACGTCTGACGATCGCGGCTACCAAGCGCTCGGGTTTCGCGGCTTCGAACGGCCTGGCGCATACGGCAATCGCGTCTTGATCACGCTGGATGGCGCGCCGTTGAACGACGATTGGCTCTGGTCCTCGTACGTGGGCTACGATTTGCGCACCGACCTCGAAGACATCGATCACATCGAGGTGGTGCGCGGCCCGGGCTCCGTCGTTTACGGCACGAGCGCCTTCTCTGGCGTCGTCAATCTGGTGACCCGCTGGAAGGACGTGCCAAATAGCGTCGAGACGGGTATGGCCGCCTCGGCGGATGGCACCGCCCGCGCCCGCGCTCGAATCACGCGTCACTTCGGCAAAGACGCGGGGATTTGGACGTCCATCGCTGGCGGCAAGAGTCAGGGGCGAGACTTCTTCTTCCCGGAATACGCGACGGACGGGCCGCCCGAGGTGGCTGGCAATTCGCGGAACTCCGACGGGGCGCGTTTCGGGACGCTGACGGGACGTGCGTGGTGGAAGTCGCTGACCCTGGCCTGGTCGTTGCAACATCACGACAAGCAGTTGCCCACCGGGCAATTCGAAACGCTGCTGGGCGACAGTCGCACGCATCAGGCGGACACGCGCGGCTTGCTCGAAGCTCGTTTCGAACCCAAGCTCGGCTCGGCGGTCACCTCACTCACCCGGATCCACGGCAACGTCTACGCGTATCGCGGCGAGTTTGCCCGCGCGCCCAACGACGGCGGCCTCGAGTGGAACAACTACGACAGCGTGTGGGTCGGCGCCGAGCAGCGCTTCGTGATCACGCCGACGCCGGCGTTCAGCGCCAGCATCGGCGGTGAAGCGCAGGATCACCCGCACGCCCATCAAAGCGGTGGCACCGAAGTCGATGGCCTCGGTCAAGACGACGTGCGCCACTTCGTGATCGGCGCTGTCTACGGCAATATCGACGTTCGACCGAGCGATCGAGTGAAGCTCTCTGCCGGCGGGCGCCTCGACTACTATTCGAATTTCGGTTCCTCGGTTAACCCGCGTTTTGCGGTGATCTTGCGGCCCTACGCTGGAGGCAATCTCAAGATTATGGCCAGCAAGGCCTTCAAGGCGCCGAGCGTGTACGAGCTTTCCAACGTGGCCGTGGGTCAGCTCACCAATTTGGACTTGCGTCCTGAGAACGCCTACTCCGCAGAAATCGAGCTGAGCCAGCGCGTGTCGCGCGCCGTCGTGCTGACCGCCGCCGTGTTCACCAACTACGTGACCGATCTGATCTCGCTCGAGGACCAGGCGCCCGATGCCAACGGGATCACTAGCACGCGCTTCGAGAACGCAACGACGCCGGTCGGAACCCTGGGTGGGGAGCTCGAGGCGCGGCGCGATTGGAAAGAGGGCTGGATGGTGTCTGGATCCTATTCCTATCAACGCTCGAACTATCTCGCGTCTGCTTCGCTGCACGATCTCCTGACGTTGAAGCGCTCTGCGGATTACCGTGAAGTGCCCAACGCTCCGACGCACCTCGCGTCTCTGCGCGGGGCGGTGCCGCTGCTCTCGCGCGCGCTGACCTTGATGAGTCGTCTGTCGCTCGAAGGTGGTCGCTACGATACGAACGACCGCGTCGACGCGGCGGCGCCGCAGACGCACACGGGCGCCGCGCTGCTCTGGGACTTCGTGTTTTCTGGCAAGGAGAAGCGGTTCGGTCTCGATTACGCCGTCGGCGTCTACAACGCGTTCGATTCACGCGCGAGTCACCCGGTCAGCACGGAATTCCGGCAGCGCTCGATCCCAATCGCGGGGCGCTCGCTGATCGCATCGGCTGCGTTGACCTTTTGAGGAGGGCGGGGAACATGCGATCTCGTCGGCTCAAGCTAGAACGAAGACTCGGGAGGGGGCCGCGCGCTGGCTGGCTCAGTGCTTGCGCGTGGCTTGCCCTGGCAGTGCTCGGGCAAGCGTCGCTCGTCGGCTGCGACGAGAGCGGTCCGCGCGTGTACACAGCGCGCCTTTACCGCACGGATCTGGCGAGTGGCGCGTGCCTCGATGCGTACGCTCCGCTCGGTCTGGTCGAGACCGACGAGCTTGGCTCTACCTGTCCAGCCGTGTGCCTCTTCGACCGCGACGCGCTCTACGTGTCGAGGGTCTGTGCGCCGTATCCGTCCACCGCGACGCTGGTTCCAGCGGAGGATCCGCTCGGCACGGGGGAGGGCGGCGCCCCGAGCGCGGCAGCGGACCTATCCGCGCAATGCCGTGCGGCGCTCGCCCTCATCGACCAAGATCCGTGCGAGTAAGCTAGCGCCCGTTACTTCGGGACGCTCTTGCAGCCCAACTGAATCTGCACGCTGCCGTTGCTGGTGTTGCCGAACGCCGTGCAGTTGCTCGGGCAGACCAGGATCTTGCTCGGCGTGCCCTTACTGGGGGACACGTCGTAATACCAACCGCCTTCGGCATCGCAACGTGACGCTCCGTCAGCGATGTAGCCGAGGGTCTTGGTGGTGCCCGCGTTGGTGAACGCGACGTTCACGTAATCGTAGTTGAGCGTCTGACCTGCGGCCGGCGCCGGGATCTGAAACTCGCACGACAGGCGGCTTTTGCGGATTGCGTTGAGCGCGGTCTGAAACTGTTGCGTGACGTTGCCGCTGGTGTCGACGATTTGGGCGTGCATGGTGCCGCCGGCCATCGCGATGCGCTCGAGGTTTGCGGGAGCGCTGGTGTCTGCGCTTGCGAACACGCCAATCACGAACGTCGGAATGGCGGAATTCGGTGCTGCGCCGGCCGCCGCAAGCGCAACGACTTCGTCCATCAGCGCCGCAGGAGTCACCAAGCCGCGCGTGGTGCCGCTGGCGACGCATTCGGTTGGCAGGCCATCGGTCGCAAGCACAGCCACGACCGTGTGGCTCGGGTGCGCGAGCGCCCAGTCGTGCGCGTGCGTTAGCGCGCCGCGCAGCGCCGGCCCGGTCGGCGTGTCGCCGTTCGGGACCTGGGCTTGGAGTGACGCTACCAGCGCCGGCGCGGCTGCCGGGAGCGCGCCGAGCTCCACCGACGGAGTCGCATAGCCCGCGGTATCGCAGACGGTGCCGAGAAAGCAGTAGCTTGGGCTCGTGCGATCGACACAACTACCCAGGTCCGCGCCGTCTTGCTTGCAATGCTGGGTGCGATCCGTGCACGCGAGATCCTTATTCCCCTCGCACTGGCCGATCGGCGTGCATGGCCCAAAGTCGTGCTTGCCCGCCACCAGGCAGTCGGGGTCCGTGGTGCAGCTGGCCCCGCCGGTCTTGCATTTCCCGCCGGTGCAGGGGCCGTTATTGGTTTGAGCATCCAGGTTGCAATCCGCGGCCGTGTTGCAGCGAGCGACGCCCGGCGCGGGAAAGCCCGTGCAGACATTCAGGAAGCACGGATCGTTGGCGCCGCAGTCGGCGTCGGCGTTGCAGCCCGTGGGGACGCCCGGCTTGCGCAGGGGAAAATACTGAATTCCGACGTTCAGCCCGGCAGATCCCGAATCCTGGAGGAAGGCACTGAGCGCGTCTTTCACGGCGGCCCATTTCTGGGCGCCGCCGCTCGTCATATCCAGCATCGACCCCGAAATATCGAGCATCACGTACATGTCGAGCGGTGTCGGCTCAGCCGCCGTGCTCTGACTCGCGCACGAATCGATCCCACCAGCAGCCTGGCTATCGCCGCCATGGCCGCCGCCGAGCATCACGATTTGGCTCCCGCCCATGGCCGTCGTCGAGCTGCCTCCGAGCCCCGTGCTGGAGCTGCCGCCGGCACCCCCGCTGCTCGAACTCACGTGCTGTGTCGCCGCAGGACCGGAACTGCAGGCTCCTAGGGCGACCGGGAGGCCGAGCAGCGCGCTCAGCGTTCGAGCTGTTATTTTAAGCCTTCGCATGACTCCACCATCAAACCACTTTTGGGGGTGCGCTTGGAAGCGCCTTCACTCTGTGACAGCGCCGCCGCGCCTGAGCAAGTATCGTGAAGCGCGGGCGCCGCCGATCGCTGTGATTGCAGACTTACCGTGTGCCGCGAGCGTTCTGATCCGGATTCGTTGTGGCTCCTAAGGATTGTCTCGGCTTTGGCTGGCGGTGGACTACCCTCCGGAACCCGTTCCAGGTCGTCATGAGAATCCAGGGCAATTCGAGCGTGGGCCCGGGACAAGAGGCTCCCGACTGCAAACTAAGTTGTCAGCGACAAAGCCCGCCTCGTGCCCGTT
>JAEUAF010000004.1 GCA_019695485.1 Sorangium sp. | reverse complement strand
GCAGGACCAGCCCAGGCCTCTCGGTGCACTGATAGACAATCTCTGCCCCGAGAACAGGCCGACCATCGCGGTCCACGACGGTCCCGCCAATCCGAAGCGGCGGATCACAAGCTTGCAATAATAGGGCAGCGAGAAGCAGCCGCTTGGCTGGGTTCGTCCGCGTCACTTCGAGAGCTTCCCATGCGCGGGGAGTGCGGCGATCCGCTGGCGGCTGGTCGAGGCAATTTCGCGCGCGGTGGTTCTTTTCGGTGTCGTGGCGCCTAGGGCCTTCCCCCCCCGCGGTGGCGCCCGCTATGGTTGTCTCCGCTATGAACCCGCTGCTGATGTCCGTGATTCTGGTGGGGTTGGTGGGCGCCTTCTTGGTGAGCGCGAGGCGGCGTTTAGCGCTGTTGAAGGTGGGGAAGCCGACTTGGGAGAGTCGCCTCGATCGAGTGGGCGAGCGTTTGGCCGCGGTCTGGGATCTCGCGTTTGCGCAGCGTAAGTTGCGTTATTACTGGCTCGCCGGGGTCGCGCATCAGCTGATTTTCTTGGGGTTCGGGGTGCTGCTGTTGCGCACGTTGGTGCTTTGGGGGCGCGGCTTCGATCCGACGTTCAATTTGTTCGTGCTGGGGCCGGAGCCGGTGCTGGGGGTGCCCCTCGGCGAGATTTATGGGGGTATCAAGGATGTGTTCGCGCTCTTGGTGCTGACTGGCACTAGCGTGTTCGTGTACCTGCGCGCGGTTAAGCGCGAGAAGCGCATGACGCTGAGCGGGGAGGGGCTGCTCATTCTCGGCATCATCGCGACGATGATGCTGGCGGACTTGCTGTACGACGGGGCGACGCTGGTGCTCGCTTCGCGCTTCGCGAGCGAGTGTCAAAACGGCGCGGCGGGAGCTGCCTGCGAGAGTATGGCGACGTTGATCGCGCCGCTCGGTCCGCCGCATGAGCCTAGCTTTTCGATTTTCGAGCCCGGCGGCTCGCTGGTGAGTGTGTTGGTGAGCGGGATTCCTTCGGGTCCGCTAGCGTGGTTGGCCCAAGCTGGCTTTTGGACGCACTCGACGCTGGTCTTAGTGTTTCTGAATATCCTGCCCTACAGCAAGCACTTTCACATCATCACCGCCATTCCGAATGTATTTCTGGAGGATTTGACGCCGCGCGGGCGGCTGCGCCCTCTCGCCACCAACACGGAAGCCCTGATGGCCCAAGTGGAGAAGGCCACCGAAGGCACGGATTTGCTGGCCGCGCGCGTCGGCTACGCGCGCATCGATCACTTCACGTGGAAGGATATTCTCGATCTCTATACGTGCACGGAGTGCGGGCGCTGCTCGGACAACTGTCCCGCGTTCACCACCGGCAAGCTCCTGAGTCCCAAGCAGTTCACGCTCGATCTGCGGAATCACCTTTATGCGCGCGAGGACGTGCTTACCGAGAAAGGCGGAGCTGCCGCGTCAAAGTCCGCAGGCGCTAACGGCGACGACGCGGGCGCTAACGGTGGCGACGCCGCGACGAAGTCCGACGAAGCAAGTGCTGCTTCGATCGACTCCGCGTCCGCCTCCGGATCGAACGGCTCGACCGACAGCTCCGTGCAAGCGAGTCTTCAGCCCGTGGACTTGGTGCCCAATGTAATTCACCCCGATGTGCTCTGGGCCTGCACCACCTGTCGCGCCTGCGAAGAGCAGTGTCCGGTCAGCATCTCTTACGTCGACAAGATCGTGCAGATGCGGCGAAACTTGGTGGTGATCAAGGGTGAGTTTCCGCAGGAGCTCGCCAAGCCGTTCGAGGGCATGGAAGTGAACGGCAATCCCTGGAACTTGTCGCGTATGGATCGCGCGGCTTGGGCTGAAGGGCTCGACATTCCCACCTTCGCGGAGAAGCCGGCCACCAAGGTGTTGTTTTGGGTGGGCTGCGCCGCCAGCTATGACGACCGCGCCAAGAAAGTCGCGCGCGCAACCGCACGCCTGTTGAAGGAAGCCGGTGTCGATTTCGCGATTCTCGCCGAGGAAGAGTCATGCACGGGCGATCCGGCGCGGCGCGCGGGCAACGAGTACTTGTTCAGCATGCTGGCCGAAGCGAACGCCGCGACCCTGAACGGCTACAAGGAAAAGGGCGGCATCGTGCAGATCATCACGACCTGCCCGCACTGTTTCAACACGCTGTCCAACGAGTACCCGGACTTTGGTGCGAAGTTCGAGGTCATTCACCACAGTGAGTATTTGCTGGGGCTGCTCGCCGAGAAGAAGCTCGTGCCGACCAAGCCGGTGCGCGGGCGCGTCGCGTATCACGACTCGTGCTATCTCGGCCGCTACAACGACGTCTACGAGCCGCCGCGCGAGATCTTACGCCGCATCGAGGGGCTCGAAGTGGTGGAGGTGGAGCACTTCAATCGCAACAAGGGGCTGTGCTGCGGCGCGGGCGGCGGCCAGATGTGGATGGAAGAGCAGAACAAGAACCGCGTGAACGTGAAGCGCACGCTGCAACTCATCGACACCGGCGCCACGACTCTCGCCACCGCCTGTCCGTTTTGCATGACGATGGTGCACGACGGCATCAAGACTCAGTCTCAGGAGGAGGCGATCAAGAATCTGGACGTGGTAGAGATGTTGGCGCTCGCCTGCGGCGTCGACGACGACTCTCGTTCACCGAATACAGAATCCGCCGTCGCTTGAGCGAACTCCGCCGGGCGCGGGCGCGGGAATTGCCGGTCAGCGCTCATGCGCGCGCAGAAGCTCCGCCCGGTCGGGTGGACGAAGTCGCATTCGGGTGTCTATACTGAGCCGCATGCGGCCCCCCCACGCCCCCGCCACCGACCATCTCGAGCCGGAGGAGCATCACTCCGTCCGCGGCTCGGAGATTCGCGGGGTGCGCAAGTACGAGTGCGACGGTTGTGGGGGCCAATTCGAGGGTGAGCCCGCAAGTTCCGGCCTGTTCGTGTGGTCGCGCGGTGACGAGGTGCGGTACGAGGAGCCGCCTTTGTGCGAGGAATGCGCCTCCAAGGTCACGCTCGGCGCGCTCGTCACCTTCGGGATTGACGACGAAGAAGAGGGCTGAGCCTCCTCCCCTGTCAGCTCAGGCAGGTTGCTGGCACAGAGCTGGCACAACCCCGTGGCTGGGTGAGCGCCATGGCCCTCGGACTTCTCAGATTCCCCTAGGAACTCCGCGGGTTGGGAATTCGTGCCGCGCTCGGCAGGAGGCGCCCAATTTGGCACGGCGGATGCTCTGACGAGTCTCTAGGAGACTTCGCCATGTCCATCCGCTCTTGGTCCTATCTGCGTCCGCATTCCGTTTTGGGGGCATCGCTCGCCTTGCTGGCCTTTGGTTGCTCCGGGGATCGCGCCCCAAGCAATGAGCCTCGCGCAACGGGCCAAAGTGACTTTACCTCGGTCGCCGCCCTCGGCGCCGGGAACGGCGGGCCTGGCCGCGGCGGGTTCGCCGTGCCGGGTGCAACGAGCGACGCCGCGCAGGGTGCGGGCGGCTCATCTGCAACGGCTGCCAAAGGCGGCAGCAGCACGACGCCTCGCACGGTCGAAGAGACGGACCTCTACCGACTCGAAGGTGATCGGCTCTACTATCTGAACGCCTATCGCGGGCTGATGGTGTTCGACGTGAGCAATGTCGACGCGCCGCGCTTCCTTGGGCGCTCGCCTATCTACGGCAGCCCGGAGCAGATGATCGTGCGCAACGGCGTCGCTACGGTCGTCGTGAGCGACTGGTACGGCAAGATGGAGGACGGCACGCCGTTCCACGGATCCATCGTGCGCGGCATCGACGCGACCAACCCCGCCAATATGAAGGTCCTCGGCGAAGCGCAGCTCGGCGGCTACGTGCGTGACACGCGCGTCGTCGGCGATGTGATCTACGCGGTGACCCAGAAGTACCCCTATTACTATTACGGCTGGGACGCCGGCGTTTCGAGTGGCGTTGCCGTCAGCAGCAATACGAGCCAGGTAAATGTCGCCTCGGTGAGCTTTGCGGGCGGCGTGATTCAGAAGAAGAACGAGTACAACGCGGCCGGCGCCGACGGCATCTTCTACGTGACGCCCGACGCGATTTTGCTCGGCCACCAGGTGTACGGTGCGCCCGATCAGAACGGCTACGCGCAACCGACGAACACGGCGTCGCTCGACTACATCGACATCAGCGATCCAGGCGGGACCATCGCGGTTCGCGGGCACGTCACCTTCGAGGGGACGATCAGCGGCTGGGGCACCGACAATGGGCGCTGGAACATCGACTTCGCCGATCAAAAGACGGCTCACGCCCTGGCCTGCGCGCAGAGCTACTGCGGCAGTGGCGAGGGTCTAGTGCTGGCGACAGCGGACTTCTCGAATCCGGATCAGCCCACGCTTTCGTCGCGAGTGCAGCTGCCCGGCAATTCTTGGTCGCCCGCCGTGCGCTTCGACTCCGGTCGCATGTATCTCTCGCCCAGCGGTGGCTATTACTACACGAGCGACGGGACGGTACCGACCGCCACGCCGATTCAGATCTTCGACCTCGCCGATCCGGCGGCCCCGGTGCTCAAAGGCACCGTCAACGTCACGGGAGAGATTTGGAACTTCACGCCATCGGGCAATCGCTTGTTCGCGCTCGGCAACACCTACAATTCGAGCGCGGACTCCTACGGTTCCAAGGTCGATTTGCACTACCTGGACGTGACGAACCCGGCTGCACCGGTCGCGCTCGGCACCGCGTCGTTCGGCCAAGGCTGGGCGTGGACCCCGGCTGCGGGGACTTTCAAAGCCTTCGCTAAAGACGACTCGCAGGGCTTGGTCGTGCTGCCGTTCAGCGGCTACGACTACCGCAGCTACGGCTACAACAATGGTCTGCAGCTGATTGAGTTCACGCCGACCAGTATCGCGACGAGCGGCGCAGCGCACACGCGCGGTTGGGTCGAGCGCGGTATTTTCGTGAAGAATCGCTTGGTCTCGCTGAGCGACGTATCGCTCGCGGTCGTCGACTACACGAGACACGCCAATCCCCAGGTGGTCAGCGAGGTCACGCTGGCGCGCAACGTGGTCAACGTGATGCCACAAACGGGCGGCGCGATTGCCGAGCTCTCCAGCGATTTCTGGGACAACGACACCTCGACGTCGGAGCTTCGCATGCTCGACGCCGCCAACGTGGAAGAGACCAGCAAGGACGCGACGCTTGCCTCGCTATCGCTGCCCGGCATCAATGCCCGCGTGTTCCACGACGGCAACCTGAGCTACGTGCTCAGCCAAGTGAACCGCCACGCGCCGTGCCTCGACAGTGCGGGCTCGCCCGTCAAAGGTTCCTCGGGCGTCGACGTGCCTTGCCAGTACTGGCACACGCGCGTGCAGGTCGTCGATCGCTCGGCCGCGACGCCCAGTCTGCGCGGCGTCGCTGATTTGCCCGAAGAATCCGACCATTATTGGTGGGGTTGGGGTTGGCGCTGGTGGGGCTGCGGAATGTACGACTGGTACTACGGCGCGCAAACCG
>JAEUAF010000916.1 GCA_019695485.1 Sorangium sp. | reverse complement strand
GGTCACGTGGCGGAACGACGCCCAGCGGGCGCTAAACGCGGCGCGGTCGGAGGTGAGCCGCGCCGAAATCTACTTCGAGGGTGCCGCCTACTACGCCGGGGAAGGGGAGTGGTTCGCGGCGCAATGCGACCTAGAGACAGCGTTCCGCGCCGTCGAACAGGCGCGATGGTGGCGGCGGGAGGCGAAGCGCTGCGCGCGGGCGGCTCTGACCGGGTGCATCGACTGATGGATCTATTTTCAGAAAATCGACCGCGCCCCATTGCGCTAGGCGCCTAGCGGGATTAGTCTCAGGGATGTCAGCAAGGGCTGACGGAAGGATGGTTTTCAGGATGGCAAACGTCACAGTGGTTTTGGTCGCGAGCAACATGGGCGACAGCACGACCGAGGCGGATTTCGATAGCTGGATCGCGTATGTGTCCGAGCGAATCGACGCGGCTTGCGGGTTCGTTGTCGACGTCGATTCTCTCGGGTTTCGTGATTCGGCGGACCGGGACGGCATCAAATTTGAAGAATCGGTCGATCTGGAAACTCGCGACGAGCAGATCGCGACGATTCGCGAGGCGCTCGCGCGGCTCTGGGAGGCGTGGTGCGGCGGTGAGCGCGCGGGCGCCGACGTCGAGACTGACACCAGCATTTTCCAGGGTGTGATCGAGACCGGAAACCGCCGCGCGCAATGGCAGGGCGGCGGGGTCTGGCTGCTGTCCGAGAAGACTGGTTCGGGGTTCGCGCATTGCGGCACGGCGCTCGGTGCGCACAATGCGACGCTTGATTCACTGTTCGAGCAACTGAGCGAGGACGAGGGCTGAACTCGGCCAAGCCCACCTAGCCCCCGCGCCGCGAGGCCCGGGGGCTTTGGGCGTCATGAGACCCACACCGAACGGACTCCGCGCCCGAATGCGAGCGCTAGGCCACCGGCCCAAGTACGCCCACCGGCATTCAGCAACGTCGAGCGCTGGACGTGTGAGCTCTGCGGGGCCGGCACTACTGCGGGCCGGGCGCAACGTGTATGGCTCGGGCGAGGCGCCCTGCTCGTTCGCTGTGCGCGTGGCTGCCGAGGCAGACGAGGCGCTTGAAAGCGCGCTGCGCGGAGGGCTGGCGGCACGGCCGGCCATGGCTGCGGCGCGCGACCAGATCGCCGAGCGCTGCGCATGCTCGAAGCGGCGGGCGGCGAACGAGCTCCGTGACGCTATGATCCGGCGCGCGGCGACGCACGAGGCGACGCGAAAGGTCGCCGAGGCCTACCTGAGAGAGCCAGCGAGCCGGGGGCAGCGGTGAGGGCCGATCGGCAGCTGCCGCTCTTCGGGCGGAGCGGGAGCCTAGTGGTGGATCTGTTCGCCGGAGGCGGCGGGGCGAGCACCGGCATCGAGGCCGCGCTAGGGCGCAGCGTCGACATCGCGATCAATCACGACCCCGTGGCGCTCGCGGTGCATTGCGAGAACCACCCGCAGACGCGGCACATCACTACGGACGTGCGAGCGGTGCGTCCGCTCGAGGTGACGGGTGGACGCCGCGTCTCGCTGCTCTGGTGTTCCCCCGATTGCACGCATTTCAGCTCCGCCAAGGGCGGAAAGCCACGCAATAACCAGATCCGCTCACTCGCCGAAGAGGCGGTAAAATGGGCGGAGCAAGTGCGACCGGACGTCATTTGTGTGGAAAACGTGCGAGAATTTCTCGGCTGGGGCCCGCTCGATGACGCTGGATATCCGATCGAAGAACGGAAGGGGGAGACCTTTCGCGAGTGGCGCGCGGAACTCGAGCGGCTGGGCTACGTGTTCGACTATCGGATCCTCGACTCGGCGGATTTCGGCGCGCCAACTCGGCGTAAGCGCTTGTTCATTGTCGCGCGTTGCGACGGGCGGCCGATCCGCTGGCCCGAGCCGACGCACGGGCCCGGGTTGGTGCCCTACCGCGTTGCGGCCGAGTGCATCGATTTCGCGATCCCAACGCGGAGCATTTTCGGACGGCGTCGGCCGCTGGTAGAGCGCACCCATTGGCGGATCGCGCAAGGCCTATGGCGGCATGTGTTTGCCGATCCTGATCCGTTCATTGTGCGGGGTTGCGCGCACACGATCCAACAGTCAGGGTACGGCGAGCGGCCCGGGCAGGCGGCACGCGTTCCGGGCGTTCGCCAGCCGCTCGGCGTGGTGATGGCCAAGGGGCAAAAGCACGCGCTGGTATCGGCGTTCCTCGCAAAACACTACGGAGACCCGCTGCGCACTACGGGCGGCGGCCGAGTGATCGGCTCGGATCTGCGAGCTCCAATCGCCACGATCACGGGCAAGGATCACCATTCGTTAGCGGCGATCACGCTCGCGAAATTCCGCGGAACGTCGGACGCCCACCCGGGATGCGCCGACCCATTTGAGCCGATGCCAACGGTATCGGCGCAGGGCTGCCACATTGGAGAGGTCAGAGCTTTCTTATCCGCCTACTACGGGAGCGACGCGACCGGGCAAGCGCTCTCGGAACCGCTGCGCACGATCACTGCGCGCGCCCGGCTCGGGCTCGTGCTCGTGGCGGGGTACCCGTACCAAATCACCGATATCGGGTTCCGTATGCTCCACCCGTCGGAGCTCTTGCGTGCACAATTTGGGCGCTTCGCCTCAGGCTATTCACTCGAGCGCGCGCGCCGGCTCGAGGATAAAATTCGACTGATCGGGAACAGCGTGTGCCCCGAAGTCGCGGAAGCGATCATCCGAGTCAACGTGGGCGGCGACGCCGCGCGCGCCGCCTAGGACGATTTTCCTTGATGCTAGGCGCCTAGCAGGTGTAGGGTCCGAACATGAACAGCGCGGCAGAAATCATCCGTAACCAAATCGGCGCCGAGGCTTGCATGCTACTCGGCGCGTCGTCATTCATCTCGTTCGATGAGGGGCAGGGCCTCCAATTCCGGATCAAGGGTAGCGCGAAAGCGAACACGATCCGGATCCTGCTCGACGCGAGCGACACCTACACGGTGACATTTTGGAAGTGTCGGGCGTCGAAAGCCGTTGAGGTCGCGTCGTTCTCGTTCGTGTACGCGGACGGCTTGCACGACCTGATCGAATCCCAGACCGGGCTCTACACGTCGTTTCGACGGCGCGGCTGAGCCGCATCGTCGGCGGCGAACTCCGCGAAGCTTCCGAGGTAGACACTCGGCTCATGCTTTGCGCGGTCGATGTCGGCCCGAAGCGCCTCGAGCTCTGTCCGTGAGAGCGGGACAGGAGGCGGTGCGTTCTCGGTGCGTGGCTTCTGGCTCATTCACGGAGAGTGCCACGGATCCAGTGAACTGGCCCACTGTCGAATTCTAGAGCCTAATTTGGCTCCTCCGGACACGGAGTGAAAATAGATCTTGCGCTAGGCGCCTAGCTCATGAGACAAGGGAGGCATGAACAGCGCGGCAACCAACCCCGTCACCCTCGCTCTCGCGCTCGTAATCACTGGCTCACTTCGCGCGAAGTTCGGCTCAGCGAAATTCAACGCTGTCGCCGCCGAACTCGCCGCCCACGGCTTCGAGCTCTCTCACCTCCCCGGCGGCCGCGCGGGCTACATCGCCACAGTGATCCCCGGCTCCGCCGCGCTTGCCAAGGCAGCCGCCGAGGCGTCTGACAAGCTCGTCGCGGCTTTCGAGGCCGGCGAGATCAACTCCTGAAATGGAAATCTCCACATGGCATACCTACTCACAAATCAGGACCCGAACGGGCTTAGCGCGGAAGCACTGGAACCCATCACGGTCGCTTCGCTAGCCGACTTCACCGAGGCGGTACGAGCGGCGAAAGCGAGCAGCGAGCCGCGTTGGCTACTCGATACGTCGGACGGTTCGATCTGCCGCTTCAACCAACCAGCGAAGCGCGTCCCACCGGCGGAGCGGGCGCCCCGCTCTTACGAAGGCAACCGGGCCCCGGCGCGTGCCCCGGTGCGACTGACGGCCAGCAAGCGCACGCAAGCGAAGTCCGAGGCCTACCCCTGCCGTTGCCGCCATTGCCTGAGCGGGAATGAGTCGCTGTGTGCGCGCTACGGCGTCAGGTGAGCGCGAGCGAGCAGTGCGAGGCGCTACTAGTCACGGGCGTGAAAAACGGTCGGCTAGGAGAGCGCTGCTCGGAGAGCGGCTCCCGCTACTGGGAACACGAGGGCCGCGTGCTCTGTTGGGTTCACCTGCAGGCCGCGAAAGACGGCCGGCGCGTGTTCTTTAGGGGTGATATGCCCCGCATCCGTCGAGGCCCGTAGGTGACTCGACTGGATCGCGACCCGTTTCCGAGCGGCGGGGTGCCCAACCGTTGCCGGCCATCACGAGGGGCGGCGAGAGCATCGCACACGAAATGAAGGAAGGCGAATCATGAAAGTCAGCGTCAGAAATCAGGCGACCAATTTCGGTGCGCTCGGAGCGGAGGCCGAGTTGCGCGCGCGGATCGAGAAGCTCGAGGTCGAAAACGCCGAACTCAGAAAGTCACGGCGGAGCATCGCGATCCGCGTATGCCGATTGCTCGAGAAGTGCCTGCCGCCGTCGGTGCTCGCCGAGGTGAAGGCCGAGGTAGAGGCGGCGGGAGCGCAGTGGTGGTGAGGTTCGACGGCACGCGGCGCAGCTATCAAGAGCGCGTGCTAGAGCGAGCCTACCAGCGTGAGAGGGCGCGCGCGCTGGCGGAGGAGCGCGGCGAGCGGCTCCGCTCGGCGCTCTGCAAGGGCGGTTGCGGAAACCGACCGCTCGAGGGCAAGTTTTATTGCGCGACCTGCCCAAATCCACGCCGGAAGCGATAGCCAGAAAACGGGCCATCGCTGGAGCTAGGCGCCTAGCGTGGCGTGTCGACTGGGCCGCCTTGAATGTATACTATCTTGGCCGCCGATCGGCTTCGGCGCCTGGCGACTTGACGGCGCCTAGCCGGCGCTGATACTGGGAGCAAATGGCGTTGCTGTCGCGGATTCTTGGGATCGGGCGGAGTGAGGCGGAGGGTATCCTACAGTCAGAAGAGCGGCGAGTGCGGCTTGCGAGCGCGCTCGACGTTCCGGAGGTCGCACTCTTGCACCCGGACGTGGCGCTGGCGCGGCAGGTCGCACGAGTCTCGAGGCGCAGGCTGTTCGCTGGGCTCGGTGCGGTTGCCGCCGGGCTGGCTTTCGCCCCGGGGGCCGAGCTCTACCGGCTCGGATGGGTCACCGGGTTGACCTGGCGGCGTGGGTCGGTCGAGGTTGAGTTCCTGACGGCCGGCGGGAAACATGTCCTCCTCGAGCTGCCAAATTTAATGGAACCTGAACTGAATACTGTCGTCGCCATCGCAAATGGCGCAATCCGCACGGACATCGTGCCAACGGCTGCCGAGTGTGAGAGCCTCGTGGGGTTTGAGCGGATTGGGATCCAGCTTACCGGCGGTGCCTGCGGCATAATCAGTAAACACGTGGTCTCTCTTCCAAAAATGGGACGAGCCTTCATGGCGCTCCCAAGCTGAAAAGGCCCTCGGCGTTGCCGCCGAAGGCCTCTCCCGGAGAGCAACCACGCTCGGAGAGGACTTTAGGCGATGGGTGCAACGCAGGCAAGGCGCGGCTTTTTCGAGCGACCGATCAGGGTAACCCGCACGGGTTTCTCGAGCTATCTAGCAGCGAGCGCGATCGGAGTCGGCTCGAATTTCGGGGAAATGTGCGAGCGGGCGTCGCTTGTGACGCATGCCAGCATCCGGTGCCGAGCGTGCGATGGCTCGGGATATCTCGTGCTCGAGCCCGACGCGTTGACGGCTTGGGCGCTGCGGATTGCGCGCGAGCAGTCGAGCGACCGACGCGACGAGTTGCGCCGGCGGCTCTCGGAGCAGTCAACGTGCCGCCCTTGCCGGGGCTCGGGATACGTCACGCCAGCGACGGCCGACCGCGCTCCGCCTGCCGACTCGATGTTCACGACGGTGCGCTGCGGGCGCTGTCGTGGCTGCGGCGAGACGACCACCCCCAACGATGCCTCTGCGGAAACGGAGGACGTTTGCCTACACTGTGGCGGAAAGTCATTTTTGATCCCGGTCACAGTGCGAGAGAAGGGAAGCTCGAAGCACGGCCGGCCGCCGAAGCGGGACTCGAGCTCGGACGACGATCTGGCGGTCGAGGGCGTTGCCACCCCGGCGTGGGTCGACGAAGACGCGCTGCTCGAGATGGCGCGCGCGAGTCGGGTGCTCGGGCACCTACGACGCGAACACCCCGCGGAAGCAGCGGCTGCGGAAGCGTTCGACGGCCCCGAGGGGGACAAGTGGGGGTCCCATTGCTGGGGGCGCATGTTCGCGCTTTGGCCGCTCACCCAAGCCGGGAGGCAGCTGGCCGCCGAGGGAGCAGCCCGGTCTCGAGGTCGTCACGGCTTTTTGATCAGCCCGCTCGACCTGATCGCAAGCGAGCGCGACGCGGAGTTTCGGGCTGGCGTGACGGAGCGGAACTCGAGGCGGCGCGCGTTGATCGCGCAGGCGGACCGGCAGGCGCGTGAGCTTTGGCGCCGGACGAGCGAGGTTCTTCGGCTCGCGGAGTGCGCTTGACCGCCGCGGCCCCGAAGGGCGTGCCGCCGTATATTCGGCCGTCAGAGGTTGCGCAGGCGTCGGGGATTTCGAAAGAGCGCGCGGAAACGCTGTTACGTGGCGCCGGAATCCTGAAAAAAATCGGAGCTGGCTGGTTCGTCGGCGAGAGCGAGCTCCGGGAGCGACTCCCGGAGCTGTACGATCGCGTGTACTGGTGGTTCACGGAGGAGCGCGGGAGAAATCAGGGATGACGAACCGCTCGAAGACCGCCTTGCTCGGCGAATAGCTCGATCTGTTCTTCGAGATGGGAAATCATCAGGGAGAGGTTAGGATCGACGGGAGAGGGGTAAGCGCGGAGCGTGTCCGGCTCGCCGAGCAAGGCGACGACGCGAGCGATTAGGTCTACGTGTTTTGGGTGAATCAGCGCGCACTCGTCGACTAGGTAGTGGATCAGCGAAGCGCGCTCTTCGTCGGCATACAGGTTATTTGTCCCGCTGTAGGTGGGCATGTAAGGGCGATCGACCGAGATGCCCTGGAACAGCGCTCCGATTGCCATCCTGTTCGCGCCGACGGCTACGAGCTCGACGATCGCCTGCACAAGATCGGCGCGGAGCGCGAAGCCGCCGATCTTCGCGCGCTTCGCGCGGTCGAGAGCGTAGTGCAGATCGAACGTGTGCCGGGTCCACGAGACGCCGCCCAGCACCTCCATCCAATCGCCATTTGGCAGCTGGTGTAGCGAGCTAGTGCCGTGGTCGGTCGGCCCCGTCAATATTGCCGGCGGGCGCTTGTCGAGCGTCCAAAACTCTCCTGAGTAGTGGTCGGCTCCGACGCAGTAGGAGCCAGTGAGTAGCACCGCGCGCTTTGCGGCGAATGACTCGCGCTTCGCAGCGGCTTCGGCTTTGTCGGCCGCATCCTGCGCACGTTCGGCCGCGAGTTTCGAATTTCGGATTACGTTTGCCATGTTGTTACCATCCACTTTCGTTTGGGGTTGCGAGGGGGAATCAGACAGAGAGCAGCACGGCGGCGGCGGCGAGGCAGAGGCCGGCGGCGACGAGGCAGGCGAGGCTCTTGCTGCCGGTGAACACCTTCGAGCCGGCGAGGGCGAAGACCGCGAGTCCGATGAGGCCAACCGAGTTGAGGAGGAGCGCCGCGCTGTTCATGTCCTATCTATACGCGCGCTAGGCGCCTAGCGCAAGGGGGCGCGGTCGATTTCTTGAAAAAAGATCTGGGTTCAGTCGATCTCGAGCTGAGCTAGCTCAACGACGAGCGCGCGAAGCGCCTCGGAGTCAAACGGCAGGTCAAGCGCTTCCGGCACGCCGTGGCGCGCGAGCCGCTCGACGGACATCGGCTCAGTCACAACTCGCGAGCCGCGAAGACCAGTGATCGTGCCGCCATCGAGGCCACCCTTCGCGTGCATTACTATTCTTCGCGCGCGCTCGCGCATATCGATCGACGGGTCTTCTGTGCAATGCATCTGTCTCTCTACTCCTTCGGGCGTGGCGCCCGGTGCTGCCCCCCACTCGCGTGATGGGCAGGGCCGGAGGTCAGGCCGCTACGAACCTGGGGGTTTCTCCCGCGAGCGCGGTGAAGCCGTCCGCGGCAACGCCGAGCACGGTGCCGACGACGTAACGGAGATTCTGCTCGGAGGCCCCCTCGCCCATCGCGATAGCAATCAACCCGTGAGCGTCGCTCTCGCTGTAGGCAACGCTTGCGAGCTCGTCGCTGAACTCGGTCTGATTCAGCGTCCCGCAGATCGCCGGGCGCCAATCGCCGCTTGTTCCGCCGAAGTCGCCCCGAACCTGAACTTGATATGCTGTGACCATCTCGTTTTCCTTCCGTCAGCTTCTTGCTGACACCCCTGAGGCTAATCCCGCTAGGCGCCTAGCGCAAGATCTATTTTAGGAAATCGGTTGGCGCATGGGTTGGGCCAAACTTGGGGCGACTGATTGTCGCAGAATTTGAAGCCCTGCGCGGCTGTTGTTTCCTGGGCTGGCCGGGTCAAGATGCGTTGTCGCGGCATTCGAGGCCCCGCGCGGCTTGGAATTGCCGTGCTTCAGTCGCAGAATTGTAAGCCCTGCGCGGCTGGTAACTCGCTTCACCTACCTGTCGCAGAATTGGAGGCCCCGCGCGGCTGGTAGCTCGATTCCCGAACTTGTCGCAGTACTTGAAGCCCCGCGCGGCTGTTGACGTCTTGGGCCATGTGTCGCGGCATTCGAAGCCCCGCGCGGCTTGAGATCATGAGTCGCCAAGGTCGCAGAATTTGAAGCCCTGCGCGGCTGTTGAGTGATTAACCCACAACTCTTTGCCGTCTAGGTAGAGTCGTCGCAGTACTTGAAGCCCCGCGCGGCTGTTGGTGGCCGATCGACTAGTCGCGGCATTTGAGGCCCCGCGCGGCCGCCGAGATAGGCCCGAGGTTGTCGCAGTACTTGAAGCCCCGCGCGGCTATGGGCGCAATCCACACGTCGGTTCTCGGAGTTTTTCGAGCACGTCAGCCGGCACGCGCCAAGGCATTTGCTTTCCGCGCGCTGGCACCGGACGCGCGAGCGCAACGGGGTCGGAAAGTTTGAAACCGTAGGGGCCAACGAACCAAGGCGAAACGGAGTGAATCTCGACGGCGGTCACTACAACGGAACCGAGAATCAGCCCGCGCGCCGCTAGGCACCACTCGAGGGACGGGGAGGGGACATTCGGCGAGGCGATTGCCCCGATCGTTTTGGGGTCGAGCGCAGCCATTTCGATCATCGCCTGCCGCTCCGTTTCCATCTGCCGCGGCCCGTTTCCGAGACTCGCATGAAGCCAAATTCGGCGCCCGATGTGCCGCTCACCGAGCTTCCAGGTGCGATTTTCGTGGCGCTTGCCGCCGTAGAGAATTGCCCAAATCCAGGGGACATAAAGCGAGAGCGCCCATTCTTCAGGCATCGGTTTCTTCTTTCTTTGAACCCTTGCCGCAGAACTCCCACCACCGGCAATACATCGCCACAAACGCAGCCGTTTCGCCGTGCGCGATGGCCCAGGCCTCGGCCTCAGTCATCTCGACAGTGAGCGTCGGCGCCCCCGATGGTCGCGACCTCCACTCGAGCACGATCACACTGGCCCCCTGCGAACTCTGAATTTTTGCTGCGCGGCGCAGCCGCCGCTGGCACGCTCGAGAAAATCCTTACTCACGCCGGAGCCCTCGAGAGCAGCGAGGAACTCGGGCGATGGCGGGCGCGGTTCGATGAGCACGCCCGTCGTGACCCCATTCCCGCTCGCTGTGCCGCCCGCGAACTCTTCCGAGCGCCGCTCGCGGTCGAGCTCGTCGAGTCGCAACCGAACGAGGGTGATGAGAGCGGCCGGGTTCACGGAGGCAATGCGAGCTTCTCTCTCGCTCATCGTTATCGTTAGCATCGGCGCATGCGTGGACGGGTCGACTGGAAGGAGCCAATCTGCGATCGTCATAGGCGCCGAGCGTAGTCGGTCGCGCGAAAAAGCGCTAGGCGCCGCGCGTGGAAAGTGAGCCCGGCTCA
>JAEUAF010000758.1 GCA_019695485.1 Sorangium sp. | reverse complement strand
GAGTTCTAGACCTTACCGAAGCAAGGCCCCTTCCCGGGACGGTGTTCGTCTCGGGAAGGTTCGCCGAGTCGCAACTCGAACCCTCACAGATCTCCTCAGAAAGCAGCGCGAACCCCCATGGGCGCCCCCGTCAGCCAGCCCCGCGAATTCGAACTCACCGACAAGGACTTCGCGCGCATTCAAGCGATCCTCAAGCAGCGCTCGGGGATCGACGTTGGCGAAGGGAAACGCCTGTTGGTGTACGGGCGCCTCGCACGTAGACTGCGTGCCCTGGGCCTACGCGGGTTCAAGGAGTACCTCGAGCTCATCGAAGACCCGAGCGGAGGCGAGGCGAAGGAGTTTCTCAACGCTCTTACCACCAACGTCACCGAGTTCTTTCGGGAGTCTCATCACTTCGATTTTTTGCGCGAGCGGGTGATCCCCGAATCGCTCGCCTTCCACGGAGAGCCGCGACTACGCATCTGGTCCTCGGCTTGCTCCACCGGCGAGGAGCCGCACTCGATCGCCATGACCCTAATGCGCGCCGGCATCCTCGACAGCTGGGACGCGCGCATCCTCGCGACCGACATCGACTCGGACGTGCTGCGCCACGCCCAACGTGGGGTGTATTCCGAAGACAAGGTCAAGAAGCTCAAGCCGGAGTGGCTGAAGTACTTCTTGAAGGGCCAAGGCAGCCAGCGCGGTTCGGTGCGGGTCAAGCCCGAGCTTCAGGAGATCATTACTTTTCGGGAGCTCAACCTGCTCGGTCAGTGGCCACTTCGTGGCCCTTTCGACCTGATTTTCTGCCGCAACGTGGTCATCTATTTCGACATTCCGACGCGCGAGAGTCTCGTCAAGCGCTTCGTATCCTTGTTGCGACCGGGGGGATACCTGTTCATGGGGCACTCGGAGTCGCTCGCCGCGGGCTCGTCACGCGAACTCGAGCCGTGTGGGAAGACCGCCTATCGAAAGCGCAGCGACGGAGCTAACGGTGGCTAGCGTTTTCGGTGCCGCCGCGCGCCCGCTCGGTTTACGCGAATTTGCGGATATCCACCGCTACTGGGACGGCACCGACGGGCGCTGGGTGGCCCAAGTGTTACCGGGTGAATTCTACGTCACGCGCGAAGACGAGGTCATTTCGACCATCTTGGGCTCGTGTGTTTCGACCTGCGTCCGCGATCCGGACCACGGTCTTGGCGGCCTCAACCACTTCATGCTGCCACACGATCCGAGCAACTCTTCGGGCGGTGATGCTTTGCGCTATGGCTGCTTCGCGGTCGAACGCCTGATCAACGTGCTCGTCAAGTACGGGGCCCGCCGTGAACGCCTCGAAATCAAGATCTTCGGCGGCGGCCGCGTCATCCCCGGTATGGGGGACGTGGGCAAGGCGAATATCGAATTCGTGCGCGACTACTTCGCCACGGAAATGTTGGATATCGGGACGGAGGACGTGGGAGGCGACTTCGCTCGCAGAATTCGCTACTACCCCGCGACAGGGCGCGTGCTGGTGAAGCACCTCAGCACCCAAGAAGCCCCGCAAATTGCGGCGGAAGAGACCAAGCTGCAAGCGCGGCTCTCGTTGCGACCGCCGGTCGGAGAGATCGACTTGTTCTGAGAGACCACGAATGGCTGCCAAAAAGGTATTGATAGTCGACGATTCGGCGCTCGTGCGGCGCCTGCTCACGGAGATCATCTCGCGCAATCGCGCCTACGAGGTGGTCGGAACCGCCGCGGATCCGCTAGAAGCACGCGACAAGATCAAGGCCTTGAATCCCGACATCCTCACGCTCGACGTGGAGATGCCGAAGATGGACGGCCTCACGTTCCTGCGCAATATCATGCGACTGCGGCCGATGCCGGTGGTGATGGTCTCATCGCTCACCGAGCGCGGCGCCGATATCACGATCGCGGCGCTCGAGGCCGGCGCCATCGACTTCGTCACCAAGCCTCAGGTAGGCGTCGGTGAAGGGCTAGTCCGGCTTGCGGACGAACTCTACGCCAAACTCGACGCGGCGGCCGCGGCCAACGTGTTGGCGCGCGAACGGCCCAAAGCCACGCGCGAACCGGGGCGCGTCAAAACATCCATCCTGAAAACGACGGATCGGATCATCGCGATCGGCGCGTCGACCGGCGGCACCGAGGCCATCGCCAGCGTACTCGACAAATTTCCCGCGGACGCGCCGGCCGTGGTGATTACCCAGCATATCCCGGAGTTGTTCAGCGCGCGCTTCGCGAAGCGCCTCGACGACCAATGCGCGATTGCAGTGGCCGAAGCCAAGGACGGCGACCAAATCCTGCTAGGCCACGCCTACGTGGCCCCTGGCAACTTCCACCTCAGGGTCGAGCGCAGCGGCGCGCGTTACTACTGCCGCGTGACCCAAGAGGAGCCCGTGAATCGCCACCGACCCTCGGTGCACGTGCTGTTCGAATCAGTCGCCAAGGACGTCGGTCCGAACGCGGTCGGTGTCATTCTGACAGGTATGGGCGACGACGGCGCAGACGGCCTCAAGCTGATGCGCGACGCTGGCAGCCCGACGATTGCACAAGACAAGGCTTCGAGCGTCGTCTGGGGCATGCCGGGCGAAGCGGTGAAACGCAACGCTGCCGCCGAAATCCTGCCGCTCGACCAAGTCGCCGAGCGGGTGCTGCGACTCGTCCGACATTGAGCGCGAACAGCCTAGCGCCACGTGTACGGCGGCGCGGCTGTGACATCCACCCCCGTGCAGTTGCTGCTGATCGTGTTATCGACGAAGCCGCAATAGGAGCCGCTCGACTCGCTCAGATTCGCTCCGCGGTACTCGATGTCGCCGAGCAGGGTGCCGCCAGCCAGGGACTGTGGCGACTCGAACCAGCCCGGAGCGTACGGCCAGGACACTTTCTCCGTGCCGCTGCTAACAGTCATGCCTGACTTGATGATCGACAAGCCTGACACGGTGCCGCCTGACACCGTGCCGCTCAGCACGATCGCATGGTCGTCGATGCGCGCGTTGCCGCTCACCGTACCGCCGAGCACCTGCGCGTAGGGCCCGACGTAGACGCTCGAAGCAAGGCTCGACGGACCGCAACCGCCGCCATTGCTAACGCGGACGGTGCCGGAGGGGCACGCCGCCTGGGTGCCTCCCTGGTAGCCATCCGGCCAGGCGTTGGCGAGCTGAATCATGTACGGATAGCGATAGATCGATGGGTAGAGCTGGTCCCAAATCAGCTGCTTTTGGACCGACGGCGTCGCCGTCACCACCAGGAACAAAGACTCGCCGGCGTTCACGCAGAAGTTCAGCGCGCCGTCCGTTCCGCTCTCGAGCTTGCTGTAGCGCGGCTTGGTGATCCCAGAATCCGTCGCCACGAGGCCCCAGCGAAAGTCCGAACTGGCCGCGCTTTGGATCACCCCGCGAAAAGTCACCGTCACGTTCGTCGCGCCCGAGTCCGGGTACAGCCTGATGATGTTGTAACCCCAGCGTTGCGGCGCGTGCAGGTTCGGCACCACGAAGCGCCGATTCGTGAGGTCCATTGGTTCCATCTTTACGAGCCGCAAGCGCCGTTCGGACTTGGAGGTGTCAGTGACCGAACCATAGTTCGAGCGGAACAGTGCACCCTGATTGCCGCCGGCGGTACTCTCGGGCGCGGGGTCCTGATAGTCCCAAGTGACGTTGTGCATCGCCCACTCGCCGAAGAAGTCATTTAGCTGAGTGATGTTCCAACCACGAGCGGTCATGATCGCAGAAAACGGGTCGTTCGAGGCGGCACCGGTCCAGATCGCGTTGACCGCGCTGTAGCAAAACTTGTCCTTCAGGTACTCCATGAACTGCCAGTTGCAGTACCGATCGCGCGTCGAGCCGAGGTAGAGGTGCGATGCATTGGGCAACATCTCCGAGCAGTGCACGTTGCTGGCGTGGTACTCGGTCTGTTGCTGCGCCGCCCAATTGGCGTGGCTCTCGTAGATCCAACCGCAGGTGTTGGATTGATTGCAGGCCATGCCGCCCTCGACGGATTGCACGCCGTGCATGAATTCGTGTGCCAAGCCCCAGTGGTCCAAGAGCCCACCGGTGCCGATCCACATGCCCATGCGATTCGCGGCCCACGCGCCACCCGTCAAACCCCAATCCGAGTGCACGTGAATGGTTGCCTTGTACTTGGTCGCCGAATTGCAAAGCGGCTCCCGCATGTACATCGGACTACCAAAGTAGAGGGCCCACACCGTCTCCAGGTGATTCACCGCGGACTGCGCGGTGGTCGCCGTCGTGCTGCTCTCATCGGCGTAGACCGCGAAGTGCGCCGACTCCGCGCGCAGCGTAAATCCCGAGTGGTCCGGATCCGGACCGCCGGCGACCCAGCTGCCCGCGGTGCACGTCTGTCCGGAGGTCGGGCAATTCGTGGCCCAGGTGGTGGTCGTGCTGCCCGGATCGCAGCTGCCGCTGACGCCACCGGTGCCAGTGCTCGCGCCGCCGCTCGAACTGCCGCCCGCGCCCGAGCCACCCGTGCCAGTCCCGCCACTGCCGGCACCGCCAGCAGCTTTACCGCCTGCCGCGCTGCCACCGTTTGCGGCCCCGCCATTGGGCA
>JAEUAF010000650.1 GCA_019695485.1 Sorangium sp. | reverse complement strand
CGTGAGGCTCGACGCGCCGCGCCTCGAAGGGGCGACGCGGAAAGGCGCGCCGCGAAGGCGAGCAGCGAGCCCCGGGGGCCTGAGCAGTCTTCTGCTCTGGGCCAGAAGCCGCTGAAGATATTGAACTAAAGCCGCCGCAATGCGCTCCGCCTTGCGGCGGCTTTGTCGATTGACCGATCGCGTGCCTCGCCCTGGGACATTCTTCAGAGCATGCAGTGCTTCGCGCGGTTGGTGAGCGCATTTTGTCGGCAACAGCGCCGGGCCGCCGCGGCGCTCTGTGCGCTGGGCGGCCTGGGCGCGGCATTCGGCTGTAACGGTGGGGACTCGCACGCCGCCACCGAGCCGGGTGCCGTCACGTTGGCGTGCCCAGCGGCGGCGATCAGCCCAACCCCGCTGCGCCGACTGACTCGCTTCGAATTCGCCAATTCGGTGCGCGACGTGTTCGCCGTCGATCTACCCCTCGAAGATTTGTTTCCGCGGGACGAGGTCGCGCTCGGCTTCGATAACCAAGCGGGCACCTTGAGCTTGACCGATCTTCACGTGCAGGGCTTTCTGGAGGCCGCGGACAGCGTGGCGGACTGGGTGACCGCCGATCCGACACGCCTCGCTGAGAGCTTTGGGTGCAGCGATCAAACTGTTGCGTGTGCGCGAAGTGGCGTGCAGGCGTTGGGGCGGCGCTTGCTCCGCCGTGAGCTTTCGACGGCCGAGTTGGATGGCTTCGACGAACTGTTCGGGAGCGATGTCTCTGAGGCAGGGTTTCGTGAGGCCGCCTCGCGGGTGCTCGCCGCGTTGCTGCAGAGTCCCGAGTTCGTTTACCGCCTGGAGCGTACGCCGACGACGAGCGCTTCGCTGCGCGAGCTGGCGTCGCCCTTCGTGTTGGCTTCCCGGTTGTCGTTTCTGTTTTGGGGCTCGGTGCCCGACCAAGCGCTGCTCGACCTTGCGGGCTCGGGTCAGCTGAGTTCGGCGTCTGACGTGGCTCGTGAGGCGCGCCGCTTGCTCGCGGATCCACGCGCGCAGCGCGGCGTGCTGCACTTTTACCTGCAGTGGCTCGACCTCTCGGACCTCTCCGAGGTGGAGAAGGACCGCACGCTCTTTACCTATTGGGACGAGTCGTTGCGCGCCGATCTGGGGCGCGAGACGCAGCGCTTTCTCGCGAGCGTGTTGTGGGAGGACGATGCCCGCTTCACCACGCTGCTGACCGCGCCTTACACCTTCGCGAATGCCGTGCTCGCCGACTTCTACGGGCTTCCGGTCACGAATCCGGACTCGGACGAGCTGCTCCGCGTCGACTTTGCGAAGGGCACCCCGAGACTCGGGATCTTGACTCAGGGCTCGATTCTCAGTCGGCAGGCCAAGGCGAACCAGACTGACCCGATTCATCGCGGGAAATTCATTCGGCAGCAGTTCTTCTGCGCGCCGCCGCCGCCACCGCCCCCCGACTTGGTGGTGAGCCCGCCGCTGCTCGATCCGCGTAAGACCACGCGCGAACGCTTCGCTGAGCATCGCTCGCAGGCGGCCTGCGCGGGCTGTCACGAGTTGTTGGATCCGGTGGGGTTCCTGTTCGAGCACTACGATGCGATCGGTCGCTTTCGCGCCACCGAATCGGACGTGCCGATCGACGCCACGGGCTACCTGACCGCCACCGACATTCCGGGCACGCTCGACGGTGTGAGTGAGCTTGCACCGAAGCTCGCGAACAGCAAAGAAGTGCGAAGCTGCGTGGTGAAGCAGTGGTTCCGCTACGCCTTCTCACGCGGCGAAACCGAACAAGATGCCTGCACATTGGGCAAGCTCGAGCAGGTGTTCGACGCTACCCAAGGTAACCTCTCAGAGCTGCTGGTCGCGCTGACTCAGACCGATCCGTTTCTGTTCGCGACGCCTGCCCCCGATCCGGAGAGCCCATGACGATCCTAAACCGTCGCGTCACGCCGTGTGGGTACTCGCGCCGCGAGCTGTTGCGGGCGATCGTGGCTGGAGCCGTGGGTTTACCCTGGCTCGAGACGTTCGCGCCACACAGCGCCCGCGCGCAAACTCTGGCAAAACCGCGCTTCGTCGCCATGTTCTCGCCGAACGGCACGCTCTACGAGCAATGGGCGCCGACCGCGAACGGCGCCGATTTCACGCTCTCGCCGATCCTGATGCCGCTCGAACCGCACCACGCGGATCTGGTGGTCGTGGCGGGCGTGGATCAACAAGGAGCCGGCGGCGACGGCCATCAGAACGGAATGGGCGGCATGCTCACGGGTGCACCGCTCTTGCCGGGTCGCTTCTCGGGCGTCGGCGCGCCGCCTGCGGGATGGGCCGATGGACCTTCGGTGGATCAGCGCATCGCGGACGTGATTGGACGGGGGTTGCCGTTTCGTTCGCTCGAGCTCGGCGCTCAGACCGGCTCCGCCGACAACTGGGGGCGCATGATTTATCGCGGCAAGAATCGGCCCCTGCCGCCGCGCGAGGACCCGGCGCGTGTATTCGACGACGTGTTCGCGCAGGCGTCGCTCGACCCGGCGGAGCGTGAACGGCGCCGCGCTCGGCGTCAGTCGATTCTCGACCATGTGAGCGGCGAAATCAGCGCGTTGTCCGCTTCGGTGGCGGCCGCCGACAAACAGCGCCTCGACGCGCACCTCACGTATCTGCGTGAGCTCGAAGCGCGCCTCGATTCGCAGGCGGCGAGCCTCACGAGCTGCAGCGTTCCTGCGCGGCCGGACGCGGCGTCGCCCGAGAACGATGCTTTCCCCGCAACCGTCGACCTGATGATCGATCTCTTGGTGCTCGCGCTGGCTTGCGGGCAAACGCGGGTCGGCTCGCTGCAATGCTCGCGCTCGGTGTCGCAAGTGCGCTTCACCTGGCTCGGCATCGATGACGCGCACCATTCGCTCTCGCATTTGCCTGACGACGACGCCGTTGCTAAGGACAAGCTCTTGCGCATCAATCGCTGGTACGCCGAGCGCTTTGCGCGGCTGATAGCGAAGCTCAAGAGCTATCCCGAGGGTGAGGGGACGCTGTTCGATCAGTGCCTGCTCTTGTGGTCGAACGAGCTTGGTCGCGGCAACACCCACAGCCGTAAGGACGCGCCTTATGTGCTTGCGGGGAGTGCGGGTGGCGGCTTGCAGACGGGCCGCTTCCTGAGCTTTGCTGGCGATGTGCCCCACAACAACTTGCTGGTCTCGATTTTGAACGCCGTGGGCATTCCCGATACGACCTTCGGCAAGGCCGAATGGTGCAATGGGCCGCTCGCGGGGTTGCTTTGAAAGAATGAGGACGTCTCCATGAAGTGCCTAATTGCTTGCCGATTTGGGTCGATTGTCGCGCTGACAGCGCTGGCTGCCGCATGCTCCGGTGAAACCAACGGCAGCACTTCGAGCGGGGGTACAGCTGGGGTGGGGGGCGCGAGTGGCGGCGCAAGTGGTGGCAGCGGCGGCGATCCGAGATGCGACGCGGCCTTTGCGCCCATCGATCCGACCGCGCTGATCGATGACATGGAGGACGGCAATGGCCTGGTCGCGGTCACCGCGGGGCGCAACGGGAGTTGGTGGGTCAGCACGGATGGCACGGCCAGCGGGAGCGTGACTCCCCCGGCGGACGCCGCGCCCATTCCCGAGCGCATCCTCGGCGGTCGCTGCCAGAGCTCCCACGCGATCCGCGTGACGGGACAGGGTTTTACGAACTGGGGCGCGGTGCTCTCGGCCGGCATGGGCTACAGCGCCACCGAGGCCAAGAGCGTCCCAATCGACGCCAGTGCATTCACGGGCGTGATGTTCTGGGCCCGCGTCGGCGAGCAGAATGGCAGCGCGATTCGCTTCCAAATCCAGGACAATCAGACGCGCCCCGAAGGCGAATTGTGTGCGTCGTCGTCGTCGGGCAGCACTGACGGCTGCTACAACGGCTTCGGCACGGCGGTGGTGCCCATCAACACGGAGTGGAACCTCTACAAGATGAGGTTCGCGGCCATGACGCAGCGCGATTTCGGCTATCGCGCGGACCAACTGAACGCGGCCGCCATCTACGACATCGAGTGGAACTTGGATGCCAACGCCGTCTTCGATCTGTGGATCGACGACGTGTGGTTCTTCTGAGCAGGCAGCGCCTGTCCCTGCCCCCGTGCCCGTGCCCGTGCCCGTGCCCGTAACGGGCAAGCTTACGGGGGAAATTACCTCAGAGCACTTCTTCGGAGACGACGCGGGCGTAGACCAGGCGCTGCACGCTGCCCGACAGATCCGCGACGTCGAAATCGGCGCTGAGGCTGAGGGGCGAAACACCCACGGGGCCTCGGCTCGCGTCCTTGCCGCTCGCGCGCTGGACCTTCGAGCTTACGTTGAAGGTGATGCGAAGGCCCTCTGCACCGGCGGGCACGCGCACTCGTTTGCGTTTGGATTGTTCCCGAAAGAGCTTGAGCGCGGGCCCCCACTCGGTTTCGAGACCGCTGACGAGCTCGACTTCGCGTGTCTGGCCTTGGGCGTCGACGGTCACGCGAAAGACGGCGTTGCCGCGCGTGGGTCCGGCTCCGCGCACGGCTTCGTTCAGCGCGCCGACGAGCGCGCCGCCGCGAGCCAGGCCGTGAGCCACGTCGGCGCGCAATAGCTCGGCCTGGATGGACTGGGAGAGCGCACGCCCCGGCTCTGGGCGCGCCGCAGGCTGCTCGGGGGGGAGCAGGGCGTACATGCGTCCGTCGAGTCCGAGATCGATAGGAGGCCGCGCGCTCGCTGGGGCCGCCGAGGCACTCGGGCCGGCAATCAGTTCGCTTGGGGACGTACCGGCGAGTGGTGCTGCGTCGGGAGCGCCCAGTGCCGCATCGTCCGCGCTGTTCGACGCCAGGGCGGAGCGCGGGCTGCGTGGGGCCGCGTGGGTCGGGGCTGTTTCAGCGCGTGCGCTCGCCGTGCCTGAGTTCGGCGCGGCTTCTGCTTGTGGATCGCGCAAAAGCTCGCTGGCCTCCAGATCGACACTGAGTTCTGAGACCGGCGCGCGCCGCGTTTCGGGCCGCTGCGTTCCGCTCTCGAAGCGCACCGCCAGCGTGGCGCCGTGCAGGAGGGCGGCGAGCAGCAAGGCCTTCCTGAAGCGCGACACGGCCGCAAGCATGCGGCGGCGCGCCCCACGACGCAAACCCGCGTCAAAAGCGCCGAGCCGTCGTCACCAGACCACGCGGGCAGGCGCGGCACCAGCTCCCGGGCTGAGTGTTACCGAGGGAGCCCAGCGTCGCTGTTTGTCGCGCGGCGCGCTCGTTCCAACGCGGCCCCCAACCACGGCACGCGAGCGGTTTTGTTGCGCTCTCGCGCGCCGCTGCGCGGCTTGCGTCCCCGCGCTTCGAGCCCTATGAGCCCCTCGATGAAACGCCGCGTCTTCGACGAAGCCAACGTTCACCCTGCGATTCGCGAGAAGATCGGAAGCTACGGCAGCGCGAGCATCGATGAGGTCGAGGCCGCCATTCGAGCGCACGCCGTGGTGGTCGTTGGAATGAGCCAGAATCCGTTCCCAGGGCGAGCGCGCAAGCTGCTCGCGCAACGCGGCATCGAGCACCATTACATCGGTTACGGCAGCTATCTCAGTCAGTGGCGCGTGAGGCTCCCTTTGAAGATGTGGACAGGCTGGCCTACCTTTCCGATGATTTTCGTGAAGGGGGTCCTGATCGGAGGCTTTCGAGATCTCGAGCGGCTGCTCGCGAGTGGGGAATTCGAGGCGCTGCTGACGGCGACTTGAGTGTTGCGGTCGCGGTGCGACTGCCGCTGGCGCGCCCTGTGACTAGCGGACAGGCGTCCGTGAGGGGCGGACAGACGTCCGGAACGTCGGAGCGCGCGGCCGCCCCGGACTTGCTGAAAATCCTGGTTTGAAGCCGAAATCGCCCGTGCTGGGCGTTCGGCACGCTCCGTGCTCTAGGGGCACCCGAAGCGCGGTGGGCCTGAACCAATCCCGCCCCGAGCGAGCCAGGAGATTCGAAATGAATATCGTCGAGCGGTCCAAAGACATTCTGTTGCACGTGGGTGCCTCCCCCGTGATGTACCTGATGATTGTGCTCAGCATCGCGAGCCTCGCGGTGATGATCGAGAAGGGTTTGTTCTTCTTCTCGATCCGGGAGGATCTGGAGAGCCTTGCCACGCGCTTGAGTCGAGCGCTCGCGAAGAAGGATCTTCCGGCTGCGCGCGCGCTCGTCGCAGAGTCACGCTCCGCCGAGGCGCGCATCGCCGCGGCCGGTCTGCAGCAATACGAGTTCGGCCCTGACGCGGCCCAAGAGGCGATGGCCGGCGCTTCGGTGATTCAGCGCATGCGCCTCGAGCGGCGGCTGGCCTTTCTCGGGACGCTCGGCAACAACGCGCCGTTCGTTGGCTTGCTCGGCACCGTGATCGGGATCGTGCAAGCGTTCCAACGGCTCGAGGATGCGGGGCAAAACGCTAGCGCGGGCCCGTCGACGGCCGTGATGGGCTCGATCGCCGAGGCGCTAGTGGCGACCGCAATCGGCTTGGCGGTCGCGATCCCCGCGGTGGCCGCCTACAACTACTTTCAGCGTCGGATCAAGTCTACGCTCGGTAACGCGGAGGCGCTGACGCACATCCTGCTCTCGCACTTGAAGGGTGGCACTGCGTTCGATCCAGCGACGGCGAGCGCGCCGTCCACCGTGCGTGAGCCTAGCCCCATTAGCCAGCGCTCGCTCGAGCGCGTGAGCAGCGTTCCAAGCTCGATTGAGGTGTGATCATGGCCGCAAGTAGTCAAGTCGATGACGACGGCATCACGGGCATCAACGTCACGCCGCTCGTCGATATTACCCTGGTGCTTCTGATCATCTTCATGGTCACCGCCAAGCTCATCGCCGGTCACGGCATCCCGCTCGACCTGCCGAAGGCGGCGAGCGCGGGAGCCACGCAGACGATGTTCACGGTCACTCTGGACGACCAGGGCAAGCTGTTTACGAATGGGCAGCCTGTCGAGAACGATCGCGCGCTCCGCACGCGCGCCGCGCAGGCACTCAAGCAGAACCCCGAACTGCGTACGGTGATTCAGGCGTCTGCGCTGCAGTCACACGGCCGAGTGATGCATGTGGTCGATCAGGTTCGCGAAGCTGGCGTCACCAAGCTGGCGTTCGCCGCAGACAAGTCGAATCCTGCTGGAGAATGAGCTATGTCGACGCCCAGCGTTCTAGAGGCTGACCTCGCCGATACATTGTTTTCACGGCCGCGCCGCAAGGTGAGCGGTTGGGCCGGTGCGGTCGGCGCGCTCGCGGGGCACGCCTTGCTCGTGACGTTGATCGCTTCGGGTCGCGTGGAAGGTAAAACGGTGCGGCCCCCCATGGATGTCGAGTTCGTGGCGCTGCCGCAAGC
>JAEUAF010000648.1 GCA_019695485.1 Sorangium sp. | reverse complement strand
GCCGCCTCCGGTCGCGGTCGAAGCGCCGCCTCCGCCGAGCGCGCCGCTGCCGGCTCCAGCGCCCACGCCGGTTCCTGTTGCCGCCGTCGCAGCGGCACCCGCGCCGAGTCCTGCGCCTCCAGCCGTCGCCGCTCAACCGAGCGCGACTCCCTCGAGCCCCCCGGCTCGCGTGCCCGGCGCCGCGAAGACGGGCATCGATGTGTGGGAAGGGCGCCCGGGCGTCCCCATGCCGCAGGTTCAGCGCGGAACTCCGACGCCGCGTCGGGTTCAATACGATCCCAAAGCGGGCGCGATGCGCGGCCGTCCGGGTCAGCAGCCGCCTTCTGGCGTGACTGGTCGCATGCACGGCGGTCGCGGTCCGATGCGCCCTGGTCAGCGTGGCCCCGGGTCCATGATGCAGCGCGGTGGTCCGCGCCCCGGCGCGCCGCCCGCTACGCAAGAGCGCGGGGCGCACAAGAAGATCGTGCGCATCGAAGAGACCATCAACCTGCAGCGCCTCGCCGGTGAAATGGGCGTGAAGGCGACTGAGGTCTTGATGAAGTTGATGCGCCTCGGCACGACCGGCGTGAACATCAACAGCACCCTCGACGCCGATACTGCGAAGATCGTCGCTAGCGAATTCGGCTGGGAAGTCGAGGACGTTGCCGTCAGCGAAGCCGATCAGCTCGTCGCTGCCCAGCGCATCGACGGCGAAAGCGAGCCCGACGAGAAAGTGCATCGCCCGCCGGTGGTCACGGTCATGGGTCACGTCGACCATGGCAAGACCAGCCTGCTCGACCAAATTCGCAAGGCCTCTGTCGCGGCCGGCGAAGCGGGCGGCATCACCCAGCACATCGGTGCGTACTCAGTCCAGACCGCGCACGGCCCCGTCACCTTCCTCGACACGCCGGGCCACGAAGCGTTTACCGCCATGCGCGCCCGCGGCGCTCAGGCGACCGACATCGTGATCTTGGTGGTCGCGGCCGACGACGGCGTGATGCCTCAGACGCGCGAAGCCATCAACCACGCCAAAGCAGCCAAGGTGCCAATCGTGGTGGCGGTCAACAAGATCGACAAGCCGGGCGCCGATCCGGATCGCGTCAAGCGCCAGGTCAGCGAGCTCGGGCTGGTGCCCGAGGAGTGGGGCGGTGACACGCTGTTCTGCAACGTGTCAGCGCTCACTCGCCAGGGTGTCGACGCCCTGCTCGAGCAGGTCGCGCTGCAGTCCGAGGTGTTGGAGCTCAAAGCGAACCCCAACAAGGCGGCGACCGGCATCGTGATCGAGGCCGAGCTCGATCGCGGTCGCGGCCCGGTCGCAACCATCCTCGTCACCGACGGCACCTTGAATCGCGGGGACGTGATCTTGGCCGGCGGCGCCTACGGCAAAGTGCGCGCGATGTTGGACTCGCAGGGTCAACAAGTCGCGAGCGCGGGGCCCTCGACCCCGGTTTCGATCATCGGTCTCAGTGACGTGCCGAGCGCGGGCGACCCCGTGCACATGGTGCGTGACGCGAAGAAGGCTCAAGAGATCGCCGAGACCCGCAAGACCAAGGAAAAGCGCAGCCTGGCGCCGTCGACCGGCGCGCGCGCCATGACGCTCGAGGATCTGGCGCGGGCCCTGGCCGACAACGAGCAGCTCGAACTGAAGCTGATCATCAAGGCGGACGTGCAGGGCTCCGTCGAAGCCGTGGCCGATTCGCTGATTCGCCTTTCCACCGAAAAGGTGAAGGTCAGCGTCGTGCACTCGGCGGCGGGCGCCATCACCGAAGGCGATGTGAACCTCGCTGTAGCGGCTGGTGCCATCATCATCGGCTTCAACGTGCGCCCCGCGGGGAAGGCAGCTGCTCTCGCTCAGAAGGAGAACATCCAGATCCGCCAGTACAACATCATCTACAACGTGGTTGATGAAGTGAAGGCGGCCATGGAAGGCCTGCTGGCTCCGACTATCGTCGAAAAGAACATCGGCAAGGCCGAGATTCGCCAGGTGTTCCGCGTCAGCAAGGCGGGCACGGTCGCCGGTTGCATGGTGATCGAGGGCACGATCAAGCGCTCCTCGAACATCAAGCTCACGCGCGAAGGCGACGTGGTGTGGTCAGGCAAGCTTTCGAGCCTCAAGCGCTTCAAGGACGACGCGCGCGAGGTCAAGGAAGGCTTCGACTGCGGTATCGCGCTCGAAGGTTTCTCGGACTTCAAAGAGGGCGACATCATCGAGGCTTACGACGTCGAAGAGGTTCGACAGACGCTGTGAGCACCTGTCGAGCCGCGGGGCGGGCTTCCCGTGTCCGTTCCCGGTTTCGGGCGTTGAAGCCTGAATGGATTTGCGCGGGCGCGGACTTGGCGTCACGCCTCGTGTGAATGTTCGTCGGAGTCACCCGCATCGTGTTGTCGATCCCAGGCGCCCGCTCGCTCAAGGACAAGCGCAGCGTCGTGCGGGCGTTTCGGGATCGAGCGCGCGCGCGGCTCAGCGTCTCGATCGCCGAGGTGGGGGAGCTCGATCGCCTGCAGGTTGCCATTTTTGGCGCAGCGGTAGTGGCGCGCGATTCGGCGCACTGCTCCTCGCTGCTCTCGGAGGTCGAGCGCATGGCGCGCGGCCTACGTGAAGCGTTGCTCACCGACGTCAGCACCGAGATCATTGCGTTCGGCAACGGCGGCTCTCAGATCCGCGGCGGCATCGAGCAGTTGCTCGGCGTGCAAGGCAGTCCGGACGCAGAAGAGGAAGAACCGTGACCACCACTCAGGATGGGCGCCGCAGTCGGCGCGTGGCCGAGATCGCCCGCGCGGAGTTCGCCCGCGCAGTCCAGCGTCGCATCGACGACCCCAAGCTGCGCATGGTGATCGTCGCCAACGTTTCGGTCTCGGATGATCTGTCCGTGGTCGATCTTGGCGTGCGCTTTGCGGGTGTCGAATCCGCCGAAGATCAGAAAAAGCTGGTGGCGAAGCTGACCCGCGCGCTGCCGCGCTTGACCCGGGAAATCACTCCCCGCCTCGAACTGCGCCGCGTACCCACCCTGCGCCTTCACTACGACGCAGGCGAAGATCGCACGCGCCGGGTCGAAGAGCTGCTGCGCGAAATCGAGAGCGAGAACGAGCCCAAGGCCAAGTAACGAGGGACGCTGGGCCGCGCGGGTCGGCAGGCGCCTTCTGCAGTCCGACTGCTCACTCAGCGAGCGGCGCCCTAGGCTTCAGCGAGCGGCGCCCCGGGGTAGGGAGCGCCGCTCGACATCCAAGGCTACTTGCCCTGGATGATTAGCTGGACGCGACGGTTCTTGGCGCGGCCCGCTTCGGAGACGTTCGGCGCAATGGGCTTCTCTTGCCCGTAGCCCTTCGCCGTGAGGCGAATCGGATCGACGCCGAGCTTGACCAGAGCATCGACCACCGCTTGCGCGCGATCCTGGCTGAGGCGCAAGTTGTGGGGCGCGGTGCCCGTGTTGTCCGTGTGGCCCTGCACTTCGATCGAGTTGATCTCTTTGTGCTGGCCGAGCACGTCGGCGATTTCCTCGAGCAGCGCCATCGAGTCGGCGATGATCTCGGCCGAATCAGTGGCAAAGTGCACCTGCTTCTTGAGCTTCACCTCGCGACCCTGGACGACCACGTTCGGCTGTGCCGGGCGCTTGTTCAGGACGATGCGGGCCTGTAGCTCCTCGAGCGCCTTAACCTCCACCTCCGTCGACGTGGGGAAGTAGCCTGGCACATCGATCGAGAGCTTAACGCGGCCCGGCGGGATGTTCGTGATGCGGAACGTGCCAGAGGCGTCGCCGGCCAGCTCGAGCTCACGATTCTTGCGATCCGTGGCCTTGATGCGCGCGCCAGGTACGGGGCCGTTGGTTTCGCCATCCGTGAGGATGCCGGCGATGATACCGAGCTTCGGTAGCGCTTCGAGCTCGCACGACAGCGGCACGCTGACGTCACCCTGTGCCGGCGCGGGAGAGCCGGGCGCGATGGGCTGTGGCGGTACGCCTTCCGCAGCCGGAGCTGCAGGCGCGGGCGCAGGATCTTCGGAGATCGTGACGCTGCACTGGCCGTCCTTGTAACCGGGCGCCGAGACGTTGAACGTGTAGGTTCCTGGTGAGAGCTTGGTGCTCCGGAAGCTGCCCGTCTCGTCCGTGATCATGCCCGTGATTGGGCGCCCGTCGTAGCGCACGAGGGCGTTCGGTACTGGCGTCGGCGTCGCGGCGCCCTTCTCCTGAACGGATCCCTGGATGAAGTACTCCGTGGGCGCTGCCGCGACCTGCGGTGCGGGGACGTTCACCTTTTGAATGACAGGCTTCGGAGGCTCAGTGTCGACCGCGTAGGAGACGCCGAACCAGAAGTTCCACGGCAACTCAGGGGCGGTCTCGTCGATGAAGGTGCTGGTGGCGCTGGTGCCAATGTCGAAGGCAGTCACGATCGACAAGCCGCGCCCCTCCCACGGGAAGAGCTTGGCGCCGAGCGTGAGCCGGGACGGCGCGATCGACGCACCCTGTTCGAGCTTGAGGCAGCTGTCGCCGTGCGAGCGCGCTTGATCGATATTGCAAACGTAGCCCTGCCGCGCGTTTACCGGCACATCCATCGTCCACTCCACGAACGGACGGATCACGGGGTGCACGTACTCGCCACCGAAGCCCAACTGGAAGAAGTCCACGCGGTTGATGCCGAGACCGAAGCGCTCGATGCGCGTGATGCGCTGCCCGCGGCCCGCGGGTGCCGGCGTGTTCTCGAGGCTGTCGACCAGATTGGACGAATTGTCGAAGCGCCAGCCGAGGTTCATGTGAGCCCGGAGCGGGATTCGGTCGTCCGGGTTGATGCGATTGTTCGCATCGAGCGTGGCTAGTCCGCGCAGCACGTAGCTGGTGCCGCTGCCCGGCCCGACCGCGCCACTCCTCGTCAGCAGCCACATCTCGGCCTCGCCGCCGAAGAAGAAGAGCTGGTCGGGCGCTGCCGGCATGAAGCCCTTGACGCCGAAATCCATGTCGCCGAGCTGCTGGAGCAAGCGGGGCCGCCCGCGCGAATCTGACGTGACGCGGTTATGGATGGCCCAGTAACCTTCGAGGAACGGCAAGATCGTCGCGGAAATGGCGGCGTGCCCAGACGTAGCGACCACGTCGTCGCCGGTGGTCGTGGTTTCCGTGCCCGAGCCCGTCAGGGGGCAGGGGCTCGCCGAGTTACACAGGAAGCCCGAGCCGCCAAAGTATCCGGTGAGCAGTGAGAATCGAAACGTGCCGGGCGCGCCCGAGCCCGCCTGCGTTACGCGCATGAGCCCCGTCGAGCCCGTGAGACCGGTCTGCAGTTGCAGCGAACCCGATCGCCACTTGTTGGCGAGCTCGCCGTCGGGCTCAGCCGGCGCATCTGCGGCCGGGGCCTCGAGAGCGACGTCACCGCTGGCGGTCA
>JAEUAF010000541.1 GCA_019695485.1 Sorangium sp. | reverse complement strand
CATGCGCGTCGAGCTCGAGGGGGTGAGTTTCGCGCCCAAAGCCGAAGTCGTTAAGAGCGGCGCTGGCTACGCTCTCAAATTCAAGGTGGAGGTGCGCGCCAAAGACGGCAAGCCACACTCACTGCTCGCACCCAAAAATACCGAGGTCGCATTCGCCGGTGCCGTGAAGCGCAAAGACCAAGCGCCCGAGGAATTCGGAGACCGGCGCGATGGGGATCGTGAGGTGGCGCTCAAAGGTGAAAAGCCAGTAACCCTGAGTCGCTCTTGGCCGAGCGGAGACATGAAGCCACTCGCGCCCGGCGACGAGCTCGACTTGATGGTGGGAATTTGGGGGCTCGGCGACGATGCGGCCTCGCGCCGCCCGTTGAAGAAGTTCTGTAAGGTCACCGTTACCTTCGAAAAGGGCCAGCCCAGAGCGAAGGTCGCTCCGCCTGATGGCACGTCGCGCTGAGCGGAAGCTCTCGAGCTTCGACGGAGGCTGCCAAAGAGCCGCGAGCAGGACGAGCGGCAGTGCCAAGTCACGCGCACTGCGCGTTTCGATTTGCGCAATGCTTGTGGCATCATGAAGACGTGAAAGCGAAAGCCACTCCGAAGAGATCTCCCGTCACCAAGAAACCCGCGGCGCGTCGAGTTCGGCCGGCAGCAACACCAGCGGCGTCGAAGGCGCCTGCGGCAAAGAAGGCGGCGGCAAAGAAGGCGGCGACAAAGAACGTCGCGACGAAGAAAGCTGTAGACTCCAAGAAAGCCTCATCAGCGCGGCAAGCATCCGCCCCGACAGTCGTCGCGCGCCGCGCCGATTATGGCGCTCCCGTCGACGGCTTCTTCGCGAAGCAGCCCGCGGAGCTCGGCGCCATTGCGCAGGCGCTGCGCGCTCTGATCGCAGAGGCCGCTCCTGATGCCGACGCGGTGTTGAAGTGGGGTATGCCGTTCTTCAGCGTCGACGGGGAAATGCTGTGCGCGATCGGGGGGCACAAGGCGCACGTGAATTTGATCCTGCCCGGCGCGCCAGGCACCTATGCGGATCCCGACGGTCTGCTCGAGGGGGAAGGCAAGACGGGGCAACACTTGACACTTCGCGCGCTCGCTGAGCTTCCGCAAAAGGTCGTCCGTGGCTGGCTGAAGCAGGCGGTGCAGAGCGCCCGCGCCAAAGCCAAGGGCTGAGCTGCCTCCGTGACGCTGTGATGACGCTCGCGCAGTGCCTCGATTCGCGCGAGGGCTGCCTGATTTGACGCGCGAGTTGCCACTGACTGGCAGTCTGCTGCGTAAAGGTCGTTGCCCGTGCGTTCACTCTCCTCAGCAAACTGCAACTTCATTGGAGTATTTTTTCTGACGCTCGCAAGCTGCAGTGCGGCTGCGGATCCTTACTCTTTCGAGAGTGGTGGCTCGGGCGCTGCTGCGGGGGGCGCGTCGTCGGCCCAGGGTGGCGCGCACAACGGCGGCGCCCCGGCGCAGGGCGGAACCCAAGCGCACGGCGCCGCGCCGGGCAGCGGCGGCGTCACGTCAACGGCAGGCTTGGGCGGGGCTCAACTCGGCGGCGCTGGCAACAACCTAAGCCAAGGCGGCACCTCGATTGCGGGTACTTTTGGCGGAGGCTCGTCGCACGGCGGCAACGGCGGCAACCCAGCAGGGGGAGCGTCAATGGGCGGCGTGTCGAGTGCTGGTTCAGGGAGCGCGGGCCGAGCGGCGGGTGGCGCCTCTGCCGGCGGTGCGAGTTTTGGTGGCGCGAGTTCCGGTGGCGCGAGCGCGGGTGCGCCGAGTGGTGGTCGAGCTTCCGGCGGAGCGCCGAGTGGCGGCACGTCGGGCGGCAACGCGCCGACGTTCACGCAGGTCTATGCGATTCTGACGGCGAATTGCACGAAGCGCGGCTGCCACGGCTCGGGCTCGGGAGCCGGTGGTATCTCATTTTCGACGAAAGCAACCGCGTACACTTCCGCGATGACCGGCGTGAAAGTGGGTGACGCGAGCTCGTCTGGTCTCTATTCAATCGTGGAATCGGGTGAGATGCCTCAAGGCGATCCCAAGCTGTCGGAGGCAGACCTCAAGACCATCGCAGATTGGATCAACGCGGGCGCGTTGAATAACTGAATCTTCGTTAGTTAAGCGACTGGCTTGTCGTCCACTACGTGTGGCGCCGAGAGTGCGTCGAATCGTATCTGAAAATTCTGCTGATCTGGTCGAGAAATGAGCGAGATGCATCACCCTTCGACGAGAGTCGACGCCCAACGACATGCTGCCCTGCCTGCGCGAGTGACACAACGACTGGACACTTCGCTCGCGCCCATTCACGATGGTGAAAATCGATGAGACAGCGCTCCATCTCGATGCTCGCACGCCTCGTGACGCTCGTACCGCTTGCCTGCGCGTCCGGCACTTATTCTGGATCCGCGCCCACTGAAGACGGCGGGGTCGTGGGCAATGCCGGGAACACAAGCGCAGCGCGCGGCGGCACCTCAGCGCTCGGTCAGGGCGGTGGTCCCGCCTCGGGCGGCCATGCGAATGGCGGCACCACGACCACGGTTGGCAACGGTGGCACGATCGGCTCGGGTGGCAGCGGCTTGGTGTCGGGTGGAACCAGTTCCAGCGGCGGCGCCAGTGGTGCGGGTGGGGTGATCAGCATGACTCGCGGCGGAACGAGTGCCGCTGGCGGCGCTGCGCAGGGCGGAGCGGGGCCCGGCTCGGGCGGGAACACGGCAAGTGGCGGCGCTCAAGCGAGGGGCGGCCAGACCGGGAGTGGCGGCACGTCGGCGCAGGGGGGCAATCAAGCGCGCGGCGGCACCGGGTCGGGCGGCACTGGCTCGGGTGGCGCCGGCAAGGGTGGCAGCGGCTCGGGCGGCGCGACGCAATGCACGCCTCCGACAGGGGGCAGCCAAGGTTACACCACGCGCTTCTGGGACTGCTGTAAGTCGTCTTGCTCGTGGTCTGGCAACGTTCCTGGCGGCAAGAACCCGGTCAAGAGTTGCAATCAGCAAAACCAATCCACTGGTGCCGCCGATCAAAGCGCGTGTAGCGGTGGTCCCGCCTTCGCGTGCTGGGATCTATCGCCGTGGGCTGTGAGCGACACGCTGGCCTACGGCTACGCCGCCTTCAACGGTGGGCAGTGCGGTCAGTGTTACCAGCTCAAGTTTACGGGCCAGTCGAACAGCGTGGCGAACGAGCCTGGCAGCGCCTCATTGTGCGGGAAGACGATGATCGTGCAGGTGGTCAATATCGGCAACATCGCTCAGGGTCAGTTTGACATCATGATCCCGGGCGGTGGCGTCGGGGACTTCAATGCGTGCTCGAATCAGTGGGGCGTTTCCGGGTCCGCGCTCGGCGAACAGTACGGCGGCGTGCAGCTCACTTGTCAGCGCCAGAGCAACGACTACGCGACGCGCAAGACCTGCACGACCAACGCGTGCACGACGCTTTTTAAGAACTCCAACCAGTCCACGCTGCTGGCGGGTTGTAAGTGGAGTGTGGACTGGCTCGGCGCCGCAGATAACCCGAAGATGGTTTATCAGCAGATCGCGTGCCCCAGCGAAATCACGTCAAAATCGGGCCTGCAGTAGCGTAGGTAGGTGGGGGCAATGGGCCCCGTGCGGAAGAATCGTCGTCGGTGCAACGTAAGTTGTCACACCGGATCCGCTTCCGCCGATGACCCTTCGACGTGCCCTCCCAAAGTTCTGCTCAACCTGACCCTTCCGAACGGCGCGCAGCGCTCGCCGACCCGCGCCTGTACGACGATCTGCGACGCTATGTGCGAGGCCGGGTACGCGCAGGGGACGCGGACGACGTCGTTCAGGCGGCGCTGGCGGCGGCGCTTGCTGCCGAGCGCGCCCCGAGCGCGCCCGAGGAATTGCGCCGCTGGGTGTTCGCCATCGCGCGTCACAAGATCGGTGATGCTCATCGGCAGACGCGGGCGCGTCAGCGGCACCTGGAAGTTAGCGACGAACTCGTCGCGGACGGCGCCCCGCACTCAGCCGGCGACCTACTGAAGTGGGCCCTCCGCGAGCTACCTCAAAATGATTCGGCGGAGGCGACGCTCGAGTCGATGCTGCGCGAGGGAGCGGGCGATCCGCTAGAAGAAATTGCGCTCGACAACCAAGTGCCGGCGCCGCGCTTGCGGCAGCGCGTGTCGCGTTTGCGTCGCTACTATCGCGCGCGCTGGACGGCACAGCTGGCGGCGCTCGGGTTGCTGACGCTGGCAGCTTTCTTCATCGGGCGTTGGCTTTTCCGATCGGCGGGAGGCCCCGAGCCTGCGCCGATTGCTCGCGAGACTCCGCGTCCGGACGCGAGCGCGCGCGCCCTGCGCTCGAAGGCTCTCGAGGACTGCAGCGCTGCACGCTACGAAATCTGTCTTCGGCGCTTGGACCAGGCGGACCGCTTGGATCCGAGCGGGGCCGGTGCGAGAGACGTGCGCGAGGCTCGCGACACGGCAGCCAAAGCGTTGGTTCCGAAGCCAGAGCCGAGCACGCTCCTCGCGCCGGTTCTACCGCCCGAGCTCGACAGCGTGCCGCGCCCGAATCCGAGTTCGGAGCGCGCGCCGAGTCCGAGCTCCGTCAAACCGCAGCCTTCGAGGAAGCAGGCGACCGCCCCGATGCCGAAGGCGGCGATCCCAAACGAAGCCCCGACTAGCGCCCCGAAACCCGCGCTTCGCGCGCATTCGAAGAAGTTCGATTCGCTGTAGCGCCCAGCGCTGAGCCC
The DNA here is from genome assembly GCA_019695485.1 of Sorangium sp. Taxonomy (GTDB): domain Bacteria; phylum Myxococcota_A; class Polyangia; order Polyangiales; family Polyangiaceae; genus PMG-095. Next base: position 6,368 of record JAEUAF010000541.1, on the reverse strand, counting down.
GTTCTCGGACTGCGTCGAGCGGCGGGAGCCCCAGCAGCCGCCCGCGGCTCGCGCCTCGTGCCGCTAGCGCCGCGAGGCGGAGCAGAGTCGAAGTGCGGCACCTCGAAGCGTAGCGCGTCACGGTGACGCGAAGCGGAGCGCTTCGACGCGTAGGGAATCGAAGCCCTTCGAAGCGGAGCGCTTCGAAGCGCAGGGAATCGAAGCCACACGAAGCAGAGCGCTTCGAAGGGCAGGGAATCGAAGCCACTCACGAGCGTAGTCGTTTGCCTTGCGCGAAGGCGTGAGCGCCGCGCCTCGCTAGGACAACGAACGCGCTGTCACAGCTCGGAGCGTAGCGCCGATACGGAGAAAAGAACGCGTCACCCGCGTTCACTGGAGGACCCCATGTCCGAGCTCCGTTCGCGCGCTCGTAGGCACCCGCTTGCGCTCGCGTTCGCTTGTCTGATGAGCGCGTTGTTCCTGTGCGGTGTTTGCTGCGCCGCGCCCAAGCTCCTCGCACCCGCCATTTCCGCGAGCAGCGCGGACGTGGTCGTGTTTGCGCCGAGTGATCGCTCGCGGCCGCGCCCGTTGTTCGTGATGCTGCACGGTATGTGCGGTTCGCCGGAAAATACTTGCGCCGCCTTTGCAGGGACGACCGCGCGGCTCGGTTGGCTGATCTGCCCACGCGCCGCGCGCGCGTGCGACGGCGGGGGCTCGACGTGGGCGTATGGCGAGCGCTTCGAGACGGTCGAGCGAGCCGTGGCCAGCGTGCATCAGCGATTTCCAGGGGAGATCGACGAGTCCCAGGGACGCACGTTGATCGGGTTTTCGCTGGGCGCATTCGTCGCGAACGACCTTGCCGCGCGCGGCGGCGCACGCTACTCGCGCGTGCTGCTGATCGGCGCCCGGGTGTTTCCCGACAGCGTGTTGCTGCAACGCGCGGGCGTTACACGACTCCTGCTAGCGGCCGGGAAATATGACATGACTCATGACCACATGGCTGGGCAAGCGCGGCGCCTGACGCGCTCTGGCTTGCCCGCACGCTTCATGGACCTAGGACTGGTCGGGCATCGCTTCCCCGACGACTTCGCGGCCTACCTCGCGCAAGCGTTCGATTGGCTCGGCGCCAGCGCGTCGCATGTGAGTGCCGACCACGCTGCCTCTCAGCAGGTCGGACAATAGCAGGTGACGGTGCGATCGTGTGCTGAGCCGCACGCGATGCCACTGCAAGCGGGCATCGCGCAGCTGCAGTCGAGCGTGCTGCTTCCGCACGGGTTCTTGGCACAAGCATAGCTGGTGGTGAGAGTCTGGGTTTCCACGCAGACTTGGTCCGCCGCGCACTTGAGGCCGTTGGGACCACAGCTGAAGCTGTCGTCCGAGCTGCAGCCCGAGAACCCCATGAGCGCTGTAAGCAGCGCAAACCCGAATGTCCGCCCAAACATCATAGACGAACTATTACACTCGGTGCTTGCTGCTCGCAAGGTAAAGCCTCGAAGACGCCGAGCGGCGGCCTACGCACCGCCATTCCTGCGCGCGCGACGGCACTCGCCTATCGTTTGTTTTAGGGACTAGCGTCCTTCGAATTTCGGGGGGCGCTTTTCCTGGAAGGCGAGCAGGGCTTCTTTGCGATCAGCGCTCTTCAGACAGACTTCGTAGGCGGAAAGCTCTGCGGCGAGGCCTTCCGCCAAGGGTAGCTCGGCAGCGCGCAGGGCACGGAGCGCGGCAGCCTGCGCAATCGGAGCGCCTTCGCTGATCGGCTTGATATAGTCGAGTGCGGCGAGCAGAAAATCCTGGCTGCTGCTCACCACCTGCTGCAAAAGACCGATGCTGAGCGCCTCTGCCGCGCTGAGCCGCTTTCCGAGCAGGATCATTTCCTTGGCTCTGGCTTCACCGATCAGTCGTGGCAGGCGTTGTGTCCCGCCGGCGCCCGGAATGATGCCAAGCGACGTCTCGGGTAAACCAAGCACCGCCGTTTCGCGCGCAATCCGCAGGTCACAAGCGAGGGCCATCTCCAGCCCACCGCCGAGCGCCACCCCGTTGATCGCGGCGACGACGGGGACATCGAGCGCTCCGATCCAGCCGAGTTCGCTCCGATAGAGCTGCAGCAGCTCGAGCACTTCCGCTTCTTGCAGCGTGAGTCGCTCCTTCAGATCTGCGCCAGCGCAGAAGGCCTTGTAGCCTGCGCCCGTGAGCACCACCGCCCGCACCCTCGGGTCGGCCGCCAGGGTTCGTCCAATCGCCCCGAGCGCCAGCACCGCTGCGCGCGACAGAGCATTCATGCGCTCGGGCCGATCGAGCACGACGACGGCCACCGCCCCGTGACGCTCGAGTCGCGCGCCGTCGCTCATCGCCGCTTCCCTCGCGAGGCGTGGGGCTTGGGCTTTGGCGCTTTGGTTGTGCTCGCCTTGGCGGCGCTGCTGCGGGCCAGGGCGGTCTTCTTTGCGACGCCTGCTGGGATTGCTGGCGCGCTACTCGCACGCAGCGAGCCGCGTGGCGCGTGGCTTTTCGCGGAGCCGTGCGGCTTGTCGGCGCGTAGGCTTACCTGGGGCGGCCCGTCGCTGGTGCGAGCCTCCGGCGCCTTCGCTTCGAGCTTACTGAGTCGAGCCTTGAGCTCGGCGAGCTCGGTGCGCACCGCCTCCAGGTCGTCCGTCACGCGCTTCTTGTCGGAGGCGTGGTCGCCGAGATCACGCAGAGCCTCGCGGAAGCGTCGCGTGACGCGGCCGTCGAGCTCACGATCGAGCGCACGACGCAAGGCGGGACGGCTCTTATCATCGCCCAGGCGCAACAGGGCGCTTGCCACTTCACTGCGGAGGTGCGGATCCGCGTCGTCGAGCAGCGACTCCAAGTGTTCGCGGACGCGCTTGCCATCCCCGAGTTCGGCGAGAGCGCCGATAGCAGCGCGGCGTGCGCGCGTCGGATGGCCATACCGCGTGTGTTCGAGAATCGCTGCGAGCCCGCCCTCGTCGCGCAGCGCCGCCAGCCCATCGAGCACGCCCATGCGTACCACGTCGGCCCAGGAACTTCGCGTGAGCAAGGCAAGCAACGGTTTCAGCGCTGCGGACTGCCGGGATTTGCCGAGCGCTCGCGCGGCCTCGGCCTCGACCAAATAGCTCGGATCCTTGTGGGTGAGGGCCAGCAGCGGTTTGACGACTGCCTCGCTGCGAAACGCTCCCAGCGCAGCGGCGACGGCGCGTCGCACTTTGGGGTGGCTCACGCTCACGTGCGGTAAGAGCGCGCGTTCGGCGGCGGCAAGCCGTGTTTTCCCGAGGGCGCGCGCGACTTCTGCGCGCACCATCCAGATTTCATTCTCGTTGCCGAGCGCGCGTTCGAGCGCAGCGATGCTGGGCGCGTCGGGCTTCTTTCCGAGCGCTTCGGCCGCCCCCCAGCGTAGGCTCCCGGAACTCCCCGAGCTTAGCTGTTCGCGCAACATATCGAGCGGCGCTTCCAACGAAACTTGGGCAACGACTCTGAGTTCCGGATCGAACGCCACATAGGCAGGGCGTTCGGGGAGTGCAATGACCAGCGCGTCGTGGGCGCGCGTGACGCGCTTCTTGTGGCGCGAAAGTTCGCCAGTTTTGTGGCGCACCTCGATTTCGAAGTCGAACTCGAAGAGCGCGACCTCAGGCCCCTTCTGGGCCTGCTTCAGGCTCACGCTGAGCGCCCGCTCTTCGTAGCTGATCTTCACTTTGAGCTCGGGGTGACCCGGGCGGAACACCCACTGATCGAAGAAGCGTTCGAGCGAATCTCCCGACGCGCGCTCGAACGCGCGTTGCAAGTCGACGGTTTCGACGAGGCCGTGCGCGTGCTCCTCGAGGTACACTTGAATCCCCGCGAAGAACGCGGCGTCACCCAGGCGCCGGCGCAGCATGTGCAGCACCAACCCGCCCTTTTCGTAGAGGTGCCGGTCGAAGAGATCGATCGGCTCGTGGTACTCGCGGCACACGATCGGGCGCTGATAGCGCCCACCGGCCTCGGACAGATAGGTATCGACGTCCGTTTGCACGCCGTAGTCGTAGTCGTCGCGCCCGAGACGGTCCTCCCGCTCGAGGTGCTCGAAGTAGGTGGCGAAGCCTTCGTTCAACCAGGCGTGTGGCCAGTCGCGACAGGTGACGAAATCACCAAACCACTGGTGCGCGAGCTCGTGTGCGACGAGGTCGTTCGACGAAATGTCGAGTTCTGCGCGCTCGTCAATCAGCACGTGCTCGTACATCGTCGTAGCTGTCGTGTTCTCCATGCCGCCGAAGACGAAGTCGCTCACCACCACTTGCGAATAGCGGCTCCAGGGAAATGGCACGCCCGTGAGGCGTGAGAAAAGCTCGATCATGCGTGGCGTTTGGCCGAAGCTGCGCAGTGCGTCGCCTTTTCGCGCCGGCGGAACGTAATACGCCACCGGCACCGCGCGCCCGTCGGCAAGCCTGGCGTCGCGATCCGCTTCGATCGCGAACTTCCCGACCACGAGCGTGACGAGGTAGCTCGGGTGCGGCTTGTCGAGCTGAAAATGGAAGGTGAGGCTGCCGTCCGCGGCCTTGTGCGGCGCCGCCACGAGCTCCCCGTTGGAGAGCGCCACCAAGCCTTTTGGAACCCGCACGCGGAGCTCCGTAGTCATTTTGACGTGCGGCTTGTCGTGGCAGGGGAACCAATGCCGCGCGTCCTCGTCTTGGCACTGCGACCAGACCTGCAGCGGGCGATCTTGGACCAGCTTGTCCGGCTCTAGAAAATAGAGGCCCCGGCGCGGCGTGGCACGGTACTCGACCTCGAGTTCGAGCTCTGCCATCCCGTGCAGGCCATTGACTCGCAGCAGGGCGCCGTCGTACTCGAACTCGGCATCGTGCGTGCCGCTCGCACCGATCACGCGCACTTTTCCGAGTTCGAAGCCCACCGCGTCCAAGTCGATCGCATCCGCTTCGGCGGCGACCCGTTGGAAGCGCAAGCGGGCCCGGCCTTCTACGGCCTTTTCGGACAGGTCGAGCGATAGGTCCAAGAAGGCATGTTTCAGGAGGAAGGGCCGAGGCCGCTCATAGCGACGCTCGGTGCCCGTGAGCGCGAACGGGGCCCGAGCCAAGGCCGTTGCGGCGCAGCGTTCGTGAAGACGGTGACTGGAAGTCATCAGGACTTTCTTGGTTACCGGCTCTTCGGCAGCAGGGCAAGCGGGGTCCAGAACCCGCGCCGGATCTCGCTCGTGCCGCGTGTCGCGTATCCATTGACGGCGCCCGGGGTTGCATGGGTGCGAGACGCGGTCCTGGCTCGCCCGTGCTTGAAGCGGTTTATACGACGCGAACAGCGTGCTGGAGAGTTGCCGGTCTTGGGCTTGGGCTCTACGTACTGTCCGTCGGCGGAAGCGCACCGCGATAGGGGTCGCAGGTCTTACTTTGGAAGGGTGCAGAATGGTGGCGGAGTTATCTTCCAGCCCGTGCGCGTCGGCGGCGGGTCAGACTAGTGAGCAGGATCTCGCTTTGGCTTTGACGTCGGGCGACCGGCAAGCGTTCGAAGCGCTGATGCGCAGGCACAACCAGCGCTTGTTTCGCGTGGCACGCGCTATCACGGGCGACAGCAGCGAGGCCGAAGACGCGGTTCAGTCTGCTTATCTCTCTGCGTACCTCCACCTGGCCAGTTTCGCCGGACGCTCGAGCGTCGCCACCTGGCTTACGCGCATCGCGATCAATGAGGCGCTCGCGCGGCGACGCGCCCGCAGAGCGCGCGAGCGTCTCGACAGCATCGATTGGGTAGAGGAGGAGCCTTGCGACCGCGGCGCGACCCCGGAAGAGGCCGCTGCTTTGAAACAGCAGGCGCAGTTGGTGGAGCGCGCCATCGACGGCTTGCCCGCCACATATCGGCTTGTCTTGATGTTGCGGCAGGTGCAGGGGCTAAGCTCGGGAGAAGTGGCGGCGTCGCTCGCCGTGAGTGAAGAGGTCGTGCGTGTGCGCTTGCATCGCGCGCGCGCCATGCTTCGTGAGCGTCTCGGTGAGCATTGGGCTGAGCTTTCTCACGTCGGGGTTTTCGAGTTCGCGGGCGAGCGCTGCAACCGCATCGTGGCCGGCGTCTTGGTGCAGGTTGGCTTTGAAGAGGGGCGCCCAGGCACCCCTCCTCAGTTCAGTCCTCCCACCTCCGGGCTCGTTCGTTAGGGGCAGGTCCCCGTGCCCTGCGCTCCGACAGCGATGAGCGCCGTCCCGTTGGGCAGTGGCAGCGCCGGACCATCGAACGGAGCTCGGCGCTTCTCGACCCGGCAATCGGTGAGCGCGTTGCTGAGAAAGTCCACGATCTTGTCGCGATCACCGCCGCTCGTGTTCAGGCGATCGAACTGACTCGCAAGCGAACCAGAATTCGAGAAGAAGCCATGGTCGTGGTAAAATTCGAACACCTCGGCCAGGGTCGCCACGCCCCCGTCGTGA
>JAEUAF010000491.1 GCA_019695485.1 Sorangium sp. | reverse complement strand
CCCTGCCATTTCGCTCGATTCAGGCGCGTTCGTCTGGCTCGACGACGGGGCAGCGCCGCGCGCCTTCGGACTGCGCAGCACGACCCGCAACCACCTCGCCATCGACTCGAACTTGCTCACTCTGGGGAGTACGCCGGGAGAGAACCTGCCCTTGGTACCCGATCGGCCCACCCAAGGGCGGGTGCGCTTCGACGCAGGTTCTTCCATCGTGCTGTTCGACGCGGACAGCACCGCGACGCTTTACGTCGCATCCGCCGACTACGCGGCCGTGAGCATCGATTTAACTGTCGAGGGTGATGCGCCTTTGGTCGTGCTTGGCACGCAGGAGCTCGGCGGTCCGGACTGCCCGTGGCCTGGCGGCGCCAGCGCGCAGTTTCATGTCGAACGCAGAGCTCAGAAGCTCGTGCTGAGCTCGGCAGGGCAGATGAGTCCGCCTTGCATTGGCCAGCCCGGGCGGCTTCGCCTGGGCGTGAAGCGTGGAGCGGGCGCTTTCGGCATTCGGCACTTCGCGGTCACGCGCCAAGCCGAGTGACGCGCCGATCAGCGTCGGAACAGCTTGCTCAGTAAGCCGCCGCGGCTATCGCCCGATTTCTCTAACGGCGCTGGGGGAGGGCTAGGTCGTGCTCCGCCATCCGATGGAGGAATGCTGGTCGGCGTTTCACCGCGCCGCATTTGGTACAAGCGGAGCTCGCGCTGCGCGTCGACGTGGCGAGGATCGCGCTCGACGACGGCGCGAAAGTCGCGAATCGCGCGACTGCGACGCCCGAGCCGCTGGTAGAGCTGACCCCGATACCAATGCGCGCGAACACTGTTCGGCTGCAGCAAAATCGCGCGATCCAGCGCCTTGATGCTGGTCTCCAAGTTCGGCTCGGGCTTCTGGGCATCGAGCCAGGCCACCAGCGCGATGTAGTCCGATTGGTCCGGATCGTCCGCCAACGCCTGTCGCGCCTCGGCTTCAGCCGCGGCCAGGTTGCCCCGCTTCATGAAGACCTCGGCCTTTTGGAACGCTGTAGCCGCGCGCAGCACGCGCTGCACATGCTCGGCCTCCTCCGCCTCCTTACCCGCGCGCCGCAGCTTTTGGTCGTATTCCCGGCGCTGAAGCGGATCGGAAAGGACTTGGCTCGCCTCGGTCATCCGCGAAAAAACGCGACTCGCGAGCTCCTTCATGCTCGCGAGCGCAACGGGCACGCGGTCGGGGTGCCACTTCTTGGCTAGCGCCAGAAAATGGCCTTGTATCTCGGTGGGCGGAGTGTCGCGCGTCACCTCGAGCACCTCGTAGTGAGTGGCATCCTCGCGGGCGGCGCGCGCGAGGAGCGCCTCCCGAAACGCGGTGATCTCAGGCGCTTCCGTTGGTTCTGGTACCGATGCGCGTAAGCCAGAGCTGGACGACGCAGCCGCGGCCGGAAAGAAGGGCAGGCCAAACTCGGGAGGACTACTTGGATAAGGTGGCGCCGCCGGACGGATCGAAGACGGCGGCTCGTCGACCCCCAGCGGCAGCGCGTCTCCCGCGCCCGCAAATTGTCGGGTGATGGCCAACGTGTAGATGAGGCGCTCCGCGCTAGCTCGCTCCAGCATCTCGCGGCCCAGAACCTCGCTCAGCGGTTGCGGCTTCGCGCGTAGCACATCGATCAGCGCCTGTTCGGGGCGCCCAAAATGAAAGCGCTGCAGCGGCGCATCGTTGTGCAGACGCAGCGGCGCATCACCCAAGCGCTCCAGCACCGTTACCACTTGTCGGGTATCGACGTGACGCAACACGACGCGCCAAATCAGCTGTAGCGGCCGACCGCGCACGCCGTCGCCACCCCAGCGCTGCAGCAAATTGACCTGATCGTAGTAGCCGAACACGGTGTGTGTCGGGCGCGCAGCTAGGTAGACAAGCTGCTGGGCCAATTGCTCGCGCAGGCCGGCTCTCAAGGCCGTCGCATCAATATGTCCGGCATCGCAGAGCACCCGGCCGTGAAGATCCCCCGCGCTCTGCGCCTGCGCGAGCGTCGCCTCCCGGATCTCCTCGCTGATCGAGCCAAGCTCCACTAGGACGTTCCCGAGGTAGGCGGTTGGTTGTGCGGTCTTGACCTTGTTCGGCGCACCCATCACGAAATAGACGGCGTGCTTTTGCCCGGAACCCGGTTCCTCGAGCACGAGGGTGCCTGTCAACTCGTGGTCTAGGACATAAATCAGCAAGTTGACGAGCGGCGTCGAATCCAGCGATCCGGTCGCGGTAGGTCTCGGAGTGCTCATCGCCAGAACCGGAGCGTAGCGTAGCACTGTCCACCCACATTCGGAGCAGTCACGGCGCCGGCTGCAATTGCGTGAAATCGAGGGAGTGTCAATCGCTGCCTTGCAGCCCGCAAACGCAAAGACCGGTTCAGAATTCTGCGTCTGGGGGCCGAGCACCGCGTACGGCCAAAGCGAGACGCACATGTTTCGGCGTCGCCTCGAACCGCGGCCCAGAGTAGCCTGGGCGCGGAAACATGCCACGCGGCCAAATCCTCGTCGTCGACGACGAGCCCTCGATTCTCAGCACGCTGAAGAAAGCCCTTTCCTTGGAGGGCTACTCGGCGGACGTCGCCGGAGGCATCGCGGTCGCCGAGCAGCGAATCGCGAAGAAGGCCTACGACGTGATCCTGCTCGACGTCGCACTGCCCGACGGCGATGGGCTCGATCTTCTTTCGCGCCTGAAGGCGGGAGTTAGCGACGCCGCGGTGATCATGATGAGCGGCCACGCCACGATCGACGCAGCGGTGCGCGCTACGCGCCTCGGCGCTCTCGATTTCCTCGAGAAGCCGCTGTCGACGGATCGCTTGTTGGTGATGCTCGACAACACCCTGCGTCTCTTGCGCGCGGAAAACGAGGCGCGGGAGCTGCGCAGCCAAGCCGGCTATTTCGACGACCTTCTCGGAGAGAGCCGCGCCATGCGCGAGTTGCGCGAGAAGGTGCTGCGCGCGGCGCGAGCCAGCGCAAGCGTGCTCGTCACGGGCGAGCGCGGGACCGGCAAAGAGCTCGTAGCTCGCGCCATTCACCGCGCCTCGCCACGCGTCTCCGCTCCGCTCGAACGCCTCAATTGCGCCGCAGTCCCGGCCGAGCTCATCGAGAGCGAATTGTTCGGCCACGAAGCGGGCGCGTTCACCGGCGCCACCAAGCAGCGCCGCGGTAAATTCGAGCGCGCCCATGCTGGAACGCTGTTTCTAGACGAAGTTGGCGACATGCCCCTCGCCATGCAGGCGAAGCTGCTGCGCGTATTGCAAGAGGGTGAAATCGAGCGGGTCGGCGGCAATGAGACGCTGAAAATAGACGTCCGCGTAGTGGCCGCCACGAACAAGGACTTGCAGGCCGCGAGCACCGCCGGAAGCTTCCGAGCCGATCTCTTGGATCGGCTGAACGTGTTACCGATAGAGCTTCCCCCGCTACGCGCCCGTCGCGAAGACATCGTGCCGCTCGCCGAATACTTTCTGGAGAACGCCCGCCTCGCCAACGGGCGAAAGACGGTCTTGTTTGCGGACGACGCGCGCGCCGCGCTGGCTCGCCTGCCGTTTCCAGGCAACGTGCGCGAGCTGAAAAACCTGGTCGAACGCCTCGTCATCTTGAATCCCGACGACCGGGTCACGGCCGCCGACGTCGAACGCTTCTCGGGCATGGGCAGCGCCCCTAGCGTCGCCGGGCTCTACCGACCTGGTGTCCCGTTTCGCGTGCTCGCGGAGGACGCGGAGCGGGTCATCCTCGAGGAAGCGCTCGCGCAAAATGGCGGCCAAATGGCGGCGACGGCACGCGCTCTCGGACTCGAACGCAGCCACCTCTATAAGAAGGCGAAAGCCCTTGGCCTCCGCGGCGATAGCCCGGACGACGAGTAGCTCACAGCTTCAAACCTTGTAGCCGCGCGTTCTTCGGGTCGAGTCTCTTGGCCTCTAGCGCGTGACGGTGCGCATCCGCCGGCTTGTTGAGCTTGGTCAAGAGCTCTGCCAAGCGGGCGTGAACGTCGCTTAGCGCGGGCGGCTCACCGGGACAGAGCAAAGCGCTCTCGAGCTCGTAGTGCGCGCGCTCCAGGCTGCCCCGAGCGCCCTGACCGAGCAGCGCATCGGCGAAGAGGACGTGCGTTTCGAGGCCGTTCACATCCGCCCAGAGCGCGGCTTCGCCTTGCTTGACCGCATCGTCGAAGCGCTTCTTCTCAAGCAGCCGCCGCAGAAAGCGCTTCTGTACGCCGGGAGAGTGCGCCGACAACGGCGCCAGTAGTTCGAGCTTCGAAAGCTCGTCGTCGGGCACGTTCTCCGCAGCCGCAATATCGGCCAGACGCATCAGAGGCTCGGCCTGGGTCGGATCCCAGCGCGTGGCAAGCTCGTAGGCGGCGCGCGCCGACGCCGTATCGCCCCGCGCCCGAGCCAAGTCGGCGAGAGCCAAGTTCACCGCGTAGCCGTCGCCGCCCTCCTTCAACAGGGCGCGCAGTTGCTTCGTGGCGTCATCCGGGTGCTCCTTGTCGGCGGCCACGCGCGCCGACAGAAAGCGCGCCTGGACGTTCTTTGGATCGAGCGCGAGCGCGCGGGAAAGGCTCTCGTCCGCCGCCTCTTGCTTGCCGGCGCGAGAGCTCGCAAGCGACAGCTCGACCCAAAAGTTCGGGTCTTTCGGCTGTTCGCGCAGCTTCGGGAGCAGGACTTCGAGCGAGCGCGCCCGACTGATCGGCACGAACTGCCTGTCGTAGCGAGCCATTTTCTGCTTCTCGAGTTCACGGAACGCGCGATCGACCGCGTCCGTGCCGACGCCCAAGCTCCCCTGAAACACCTCTTCGCTGCGCTTACCGCTGCCCCAGGCGCGCAGCATGAGCGCGATCTTCTCGCGACCATGTTGCTGGGCGAGCATCTCGACGATCTTGGTCGAGGCATAGTAGGCGGTGGCAATGTCGCTCAACGCTTCGGCGCGAGTGAAGGCCCGACTCATGCGAGCCACGCTGGGCAATTTGTCCGCGCGCAACAGCTCGTAGAGCTCCGGATCGTGCTGACGCGACCACTCGGGGCGCGTCACGAGCGTCTCGTACTCTGCCAAGCCCTCAGTGAACCAGCGAGGCACGCGGTTCCGCGAGAGCTGGATGTGAAATACGTGGGAGAGCTCGTGCCAGAGCGTCATGCCCAGGTTGAATGACTCGTGCTGCGGGCTCATCGCGGCCAGCGTGCGACCGAAACACACGCCTTGAATCGCGGTTTGGGGGAGTCCGCTCGTGCGCACGGAGAAGCTCTCGCGTTCCGCGTAGAGCTCGACGCCGATCGGCAAACTGGGCGAAAACCCGTACCCGACCTGCATGCTGTCGAACGCCTTGTTCAAGAGCTCGGGCACATAGCGCTCCAAGATCGCGCGATCGTCCTTGTGGTACCGAATCACGAAGCGCGGCGTGCGCACCGACACATAGTGCTTGGGAATCAGAGTATCGTAGAGGCCCAGCGTGTTATAGACCCGCACGTTGTACGGATCCAAAGCGAACGCGCGACTGAGCTCGGAGACGCCCTCCACGTCGTCACCTGCGCGAATCAGATTCAGCCCAAGCTGTGCCAGCGCGGACGCATCTTCTCTGTCGATGGCGAGCGCCTCGCGCATCAGCGCTACGATCTCGTCGTAGCGGTGTTCCCAGTCCGCATATTCCCCCAGAATCGCGTAAAGACGGGTGTATTCGGGGTTCAACTCGAGCACCGCGCGCTTTTCGCGCTGGAAGCCCGGCTGATCGTCGGCCAGGAAGCGCACCACAGCGCGCAGGCTGAGCAAGGGTAGGTTGCGCGGCGCGTGCGCGAGACCCGCGTCGATCTCGCGGTCAGCCTGCGCGAGCTCCATGTCACGCAAAGCGATGCCCGCGAGCACGAAGTGAGCTTCAGGCATGCCGCTGTCGACCGACAGCGCGCGGCGCGCAATGCTCTCAGCTTCGTCGAAATCCAACGCCTGATCGAGGCGCACTTGGGCAAGGAGCGTCAGCGCCTCGGGCTGATTCGGCGCCGCTTTCAGGACTTCCTTCAGCACCTCTTCCGCGTGCGCGGGGTCGTACTTTTCGAGGAACAGCTGCGCGCGCCAGAGCAACAGCTTCGCGTCGCTCATCTTTGCGCGTTCGGCAGCGTTGAATAGTGTGTTCGCGTCTTTTGGGCTGCGCAAAAGCCAGGCCGCGCGCGCCGCGAGCGTCAGCCCTTCGCCGTCGGCCTCGGAGATGCGCTCCTCGTTGTAGTCCTCGATCAGAGTCATCAGTAGGGGAGCCGCCTGGCCACGATGGCCAAGCTCGAGTTCGAGCTCCCCGAGGGCGAGGTGGGCGGCCCGCGCGTCCGCGACCTTTTCGAAGGCCGCGAGCTCGGCCCGCGCCTCACTCAAGTTGCCCGCGCGTCGCAGGGCATCCGCGGCGACGCACGCTGCGCGCTCGGCTTGGCTGGGGTCCGCTTGACGCGCAGCGCGTGCGAGCGGCAGCGCCTCCTCCGGGCGACCCGTGATGAGGAGTACCTGGGCCAAGCCGAGCTTCGCCTTGGGACCGAACGGACCGTCAAGAACGGCCCTAAAATCTGCCTCGGCGCCGGCGTAATCGCTCGACAACCTGCGCGCCTCCGCGCGCCGATAGCGCTCTGCCGCAGTAGGCTCCGGTGGCGGGACCGCCTTGCTCGCCGTTGCCACTGCCGCTTGCCTCGGAGCGCCGGCGCAGCCGGCCGTCGCGAGCAGCAAACCGAGGCCGGTCGTCGACAGAACTCGCTCGAGGCTCTGCCCGAACCTCACGCGCCCTCCGCAACGCGAGCTACGCGCACCGCGGCCCCACGGGTGACGGCCAAACGACTCGCCGCGCTGCCATCCCGCAGGGCTACCTCCAGCGTATCGAACGAGCTCACCAAACCAACACATTCTCCGGGCCTGGCCTCGGCGTAGGTACCAACGACTCGCAGGCTCGAATCGCCGATAAACACCCGAACTTCCCCGGGTGGCAGCCACTCCGCGGGCAAGTTCGTCACGAGATTTCCAAAGTGGTCGACGAACATCACGCGCCCTCGCAATTCAGTCGTGTCTCGCAGCGGCGGGTCCTCGGCGTTCATCATCGGAGCGTGGAGCGGACCGAGCCCCGAAAAGGGTCGCAGCCCCGTGGCCAACCAGGCCGCCACCGGCGCGAACACATCGCGCGCATGAAAGGTCCGACTCGGCGGATCGAGCCCTAGCCGCGCGAGATCGATGCGTCGAACTGTCGGCGCACGTGCGTTCACCAGAACCTGCGTCAGCACGCCATTGTCCGGCGCCACGAAGAGGTGGCCATCCGCTTCCGCAACCAGCGGCTCACGCGCACTTCCGACGCCCGGATCGACCACACACAGGTGCACCGTACCACTCGAAAACCAGCCATAGCTCCGCGCCAGAAACAACCCCGCCAGCGCGACATCTTGCGCTGGAATGGCGTGAGACAGGTCGATCAGCTGCAGCTCGGGTGCTTCCCGCAGCATCACTCCTTTGACGATACCAACGAACGGATCCTGAGTCCCAAAGTCAGTGGTCAAAGTCACAATGCCGGAACGCTTCACTCAGGACCCCGCGTGTCCACTTGCGGGCTTGGGCGCCAGCGGTTGACCCGCCGCGGAAATCCGTTGTTCGCGCGCTCGCGATAGATGCTGCGTGCAGTTGCGCGGGCGATCCCAAGGCACCATTCGGGCGGGGAATCGCCATCCGCAAACTGAAAGCGCACCTCTCCCGTGGGCGCCAAAAGCTCGAGCTCTCCCTGCCATTTTCGCTCGTTCGCGAGCAGCGAAATCTGATACTTCGCGCCATCGTCGGCGGCGTCGAGGAGCCGGAGCTCGAAGTGTACGCCCTGTCTTTGGGTAAGAACCATGGATCCTGAAGCTTCGGGAGCAGGTAGAAGGCTCCGCCCTCCAGGATAGCCCGTCGATCGCGGCCTGGCTTCTGCGAGTAAAGGAGAGGGCCTGCTTTTGTGCGCGAAACCGCTGGAGGACCCAGAGTGCTCGCCGGTGGTCGTAGGTTCCGTTAGGGTGGGCTGTGGCGTTTCGAGTGTTCACTCAGTCCGAGCAGGGTCGCCTCGATCCGGCGTCGCTGGTGCAGAACGCGACCCGCCACTTCGATCTGAACCTGGAAGTGCTCGGCCTTGGCCCTGGGCGCAGCGAGAACATGACCTGGTTGGAGGCTCTCGAGACGTCGTTGCGCGTCACGAGCGCCCGCGGCACCTTCTCGGGAAGCTTCTGCGTCAAGCGGCGCCCCGCAAACGAAGCGGACTGGGCGGCTGCCGATCGCGCGGAGATTCGTGCCCAAGCACCGGGGATGGCCGCGCTCGCACGGCGCTGCGGCTTCGTGTGGGAGGTGCTCGGCAGCGCTGGCTCCGGCTCGCCCGAGGAGACTCCAGCCCAGTTCGGCCTATGCGCGATCTTGGCCTCGGTCGGGTTGGGCCCGGTGCTTTCACCCGACGAAGCGTCCCTCTTCGGGGTGCGCGGCGCGATGGCGTACCTGGAAAGCCAAGTCGGGCGCACGCTCACCCGGGGAATTAGCTAGTACTGGCGCTTCGCGGCAGGAGCAGGCTGCCGAGCTCCACGCCGGCGGCGGTCAGGGCGCTGCGCTGTAACACGCAAAGCTGCGCGATTCCCTGCAGGGCTAGATCCACCATGCGATCGACGTCGGTGCGTGGCACGGCCTCACCCTCGGCGGTGCCCTGAATCTCGACAATGGCGCCGGTCTCAGTCGCAACCAGATTCAGATCGACGCGCGCGGCGCTGTCTTCCGCGTAGCAAAGATCGAGGGCGAGCTCGCCATCCACGTGCCCGACGCTCACCGCGGCAACCTGATCGCGCAACACGGGGCCCCGCAGCGTGCCCTTTTTCGTCAGGGCCGCCATCGCCAGCGCCAAGGCGACGAAACCGCCGGACACCGCGGCCGTGCGCGTGCCGCCGTCCGCTTCGAGTACGTCGCAGTCGATGGCCAAGGTGCGCTCACCGAACCGAGAAAGGTCCACCGCTGCTCGTAGTGCGCGCCCGATCAGGCGCTGAATTTCGCGCGTTCGGCCGCCGAGGGGTCGCTCCCTGCCGTCTCGATTCTCACGACGCCGCGGGTTGGCGCGCGGGTGCATCTGGTACTCCGCGGTCAGCCAGCCCTGTTTTTGACCAACCAAGAACTCCGGCACCGACTCATCGATGGAAGCCGTGCAAAGAACCAAGGTTCCCCCCGAGCGATAGAGCACCGAGCCCTCCGCAAAGCGGTGGAATCCGGGAGTCATCTCAACGGGCCTGAGCGAGTGGAGGTCGCGGCCTTGACGCTTCGAGGGTGGCATCGGGAAAACGTCGTAGCATGTCTGGCACCTCGGGCTAGACTGCCGCCCCCCAGAATCCTGGCCGGTGTGGCCGTTTGCCGCCGCCAGCCGAAAGCCACGGAAGCGCACGTGCCGAGCCTCGAATCCCTGAAAATCAGCGAGATCTTCGCGACCCTGCAAGGCGAGGGCGCGAGTGCGGGCGCGCCGGCGCTGTTCGTGCGCCTGGCGCTCTGCAATCTGCGCTGCAGCTGGTGTGACACGCGCTACACGTGGGACTTCGACGCCTACTCCTACGCCGACGAAGTACGCTTGGTCCAGGTGGAGGACATCGCGGCGCGCATTGCCAGCGCGCCGGAGGGGCGCGTCGTGCTGACTGGCGGCGAACCGCTACTACAGCAAGCCGCCCTCGCCCGGCTCCTCGCGCTCGTGCCGCCGACTATTCAAGTCGAGATCGAAACCAATGGCACGCTGGCGCCCGAGGCCGCGCTCCTCTCCCGTGTGGACCAATGGAACGTCTCGCCCAAGCTAGCGCACGCTGGAGACCCTGAATCACGCCGCATTCGCCGCGAAGTGCTGGCAATTCTGCGCGACTCGGGGCGCGCATTCCTGAAATTCGTCGTGCAAGGCGAAGCTGATCTCACGGAGATCCACGCCCTGCTTCGCGATCTCGAATGGCCCCGCGAACGGGTCTTTTTGATGCCCGAGGCCGTCACTCCCGACGTCCACGAGGCGCGCTTGCGGCAGGTGGCTTCGCTCTGTCACGCGAACGGGCTGCGCCTCTCGCCCCGTCTCCACATCCAGCTTTGGGGCGGGGAGCGCGCTCGCTAAACTGCTACTGATCGCCCCAAACCACGAGACTCGCCAAAGTCTCCGGATCGAGAACCAGCGCGTGCCGTGCCGCCTCGGGTGGGGCCAGCGCGCGGGCCTGACTCAGCGTGCTGAACGT